>JABXIR010000007.1 GCA_013372965.1 Gammaproteobacteria bacterium | reverse complement strand
GAACGTTTCTTGATCGGGGCACACTTGACGGATTGGCCTACCTAAAAATGTTCGATACCTTTGCTCCCGAGCACTTCAAGGCGCAACTTAAAGCTCATCACTACGATGTTGTGGTACTGGTCAAGCCGTTGCCCAACCTTGATTTGCGAGTTGGCTCGGGTCGTAATGACACTAAAGAAGAGGCTGAGCGTTTAGTCGACTTGCTAAGCGAGGTATACGAGGCTGAGGGCTACCAGTTGATATCTTTACCGCCACTTCCGCTAGACGAACGTGTGAATCACCTTCTCGAGTTAGTCGATCAATTGAGCTGACTGCACCAATCGGACCAGCTTCCGTTGTACAGACGATGCGATGCACCGAGGTGTGTCACGACCAATAGATTGACGCAGGCAGTTACGCCAGAGCCGCAGTAATGAACGACATCATCGCAAGTGAGTAAGTTACCCCAGTCAGCTCGAAGCTCTGATTCTTCGCGTAATTTGCCGTTAGAAAAATTATCCATAAAAGGGCGATTGATCGCGCCTTCAATATGACCGGCTACCGGATCGAGTGGCTCAGTTAAACCGGCGAAGCGCTCGGGCGCGCGGGCATCGACTAATGGTGCATCGAGCGACTGTAAGTCGTGTGCGTACAACGTGTTCCATTCAAAGTTGAGTTTTTCTGGGGTGGATGTGGGTGCAGAGGCAGTCTCTCCCAATTCGATGGGTTCGCCTGCATCGCGCCAGGCATTGAAACCCCCGTCGAGTACTACAACATGAAAGCCGGATTGCGATAACATCCACCACGCTCGGGCAGCAAACATCGGTGCGGCTTGATCGTAAACAACCACACGTTTGTTCTTAGTTAATCCGAGTGCTTCGAGCGTTGTTGCCCAGTCAGCGATTTGAGGTAATGGGTGCCGCCCTCCGGGATGTCGACCTCGAGTGTCTGTCGCGACGGGACCCGAGAGCTGACGATTTAAGTGGACGTACTGTGCCGTTGGAATGTGTCCCTCCAAGTACAGTTGAAAACCAGCGCCATCATTCGCTCCGTCAGTGGAGAGTTGAAAGCGGCAGTCGAGGATTTGATCGTTCGGGTTAATTTCATTTATTGAAATAAACGGCGATGGGTGCGACATGGGCAAGTACCTTAGGTTGATTGTCTTAGTTTGGGGGATTTTTGCGTCACAGGCGAGTCGATTTAAATTATTGTTGATTAGCTATTGAAGCGCAGTTCAATTCTCGTATAATGGCGCCTCGTTATGGTCCTGTTGGTCCTCTCGCAATGAACACCTGTAAACCCCGCCAGGCCCGGAAGGGAGCAACGGTAGCAGCGACTTCATGTGCCGAGATGTGGCTAACAGGGCCGCCTTTCTTTATTTTCCTCAGATTTTATCCTGCACTAAACTATCGGTGTTATTCTCGTGCCGATGCTGTTTATAATAGGTTATTAAAACGATTAAAATCTAGGTTCCAGACGCATGTCTTATCAAGTTTTAGCGCGAAAATATCGTCCGAGTAACTTCCATGAAACGGTCGGCCAGGATCATGTGCTCAAAGCACTGATTAACGCGTTAGACAATCAACGTCTTCATCACGCATATTTATTCACGGGTACCCGCGGTGTGGGTAAAACGACGATTGCTCGTATTTTGGCGAAGTGCTTAAACTGTGAACAAGGCGTTACGTCGCAACCGTGTGGAACTTGCGGAGCCTGTACCTCTATCGCAGAGGGTCGCTTCGTCGATATGATCGAGGTGGATGCGGCGAGTCGAACCAAAGTCGAAGATACGCGAGAGTTACTCGAAAATATTCAGTATGCTCCCACCGCTGGGCGCTACAAAGTCTACATCATCGATGAAGTGCACATGCTGTCGACGAGCAGTTTCAATGCACTGCTTAAAACGCTTGAAGAACCGCCCGAGCACGTTAAGTTCCTCTTAGCAACCACCGATCCACAAAAATTACCAATTACCGTGTTGTCTCGCTGTCTTCAGTTCGCGCTAAAAAACATGACACCCGAGGGTATCGTTGGGCAATTGGAGCATGTGTTAACAGCGGAGCACATCGAGTATGAGGTTGACGCATTGTGGTCAATTGCTCGTTCTGCGGAGGGCAGTATGCGCGATGCATTGTCACTCACCGATCAGGCCGTGGCATTTGGTCAGGGAACCTTAATCGCTAACGATGTCAACGCCATGTTGGGTACACTCGATCGCCAATACATCGTGGCGATGGTGGAGGCTCTTGCAGACGATAATGCCGGGCAATTATTGCAATTGATTCACCAAGTGTCAGAGCAGGGGCCTAACTATGAGCAACTTCTTGAGTCGCTTGCCAACACACTGCATCAAATCGCCATTCTTCAAGTGGTTCCCGATTGGGAGCTGAGTGGCGAATCGAATCGAGAAGAGTTGACTCGTTTGGCGCACCGTCTTAGCGCAGAACAAGTTCAGCTGTACTACCAGATCGCAACGAATTCGCGTTCGGAATTGAGATTGGCACCCGATCCGAGATCGGGCGTTGAAATGGCGCTTCTAAGGATGGTGGCATTTAAACCTCAAGGCGTCATAAATATCGATGTTGCACCGGATCCCAGTATAAAAAAGCCTGAGCCCCGAGCGGAAGGGCCGCTTGGGGAATCTGCTCCAGCATTGCCCACGAAAGAGATTGCTTCAGACCACATTGAGTCATCTGCACATACCCCACCGCTCGAATCACAAGCCTCAGTCGAAACTGACGAGGTGGCTCCGCCTTGGAATGATGGGCCGACGTACGTCGATACCACTGAGCAACCGAGCGAGGTGGACTCGACAGCCAGCGTCGCTCTGAATCCTGAAACCCAAGAGATCCGTGACGAGCCGAACGCCTTGACGGGGTCGGCGGTTTTAGATGAACCGCTTCCTTCAGAGCCGGTTCCAGAAGCGTTATTATCCGAGGCTCCTGAAGATCAGCCACCGTATGCTGCTACGCCGCAAGAAAGTTCGCTTGACGTGGCGACCAAGCAGGCGCCCACTCAAGCATTGAAAGACGTATTGGCTCAAGAGCTTCAGAGTGACGGTGCTAAAGGTAGCGTCGAGATTGCACCCGAAGTTAAGAAACGTGAGCTGGCAAGTCCTGCGATGACTTGGTCTATTGACGATCTAACCGAAGAGAATTTCCCGAGTTTTGCGTTAAGCTTAAAAATGACGGGTCCCGCAGGATCGGCGTTGAGGCACATGTCATTGTCCAGTATTGTTGCCGACGAAATTGCTTGCGTTATGGATGAGGCTCAAGCGCCAATCCTTAAAACTCGCCAGCAAGAGCAACTTGAACAGGTGATGAGTAAGGTACTTAATCAAACCGTGAGCTTGAAAATCACGATCGGCGAACCCACACAACATACGGCAGCGAATTTGTCGTTAGCCATTGAGCGTCGTCGCCGGCATGAGGCGACCCAAGCGCTTCTCGCAGATACGAACGTACAGTCGATGATGCAGCAATTCGACGCTCAGCTTAAAGAACATACGGTGAAATCACTCTCACCTGAGGAGTTTGAATGAAATTTGGTGATATGGGTGGCTTGATGAAACAAGCCCAAGAAATGCAGAAGAAAATGGCTGAGGCTCAAGAGGCAGCTGCCAAGGCAGAGGTCGTAGGCCAAGCGGGAGCAGGACTGGTGAAGGTCACTATGAACGGCCGACACGATGTGACGTCAGTGAGTATTGATGACTCTGTATTAACGGAAGAAAAAGAGCTGTTAGAAGACCTGTTAGCCGCCGCTGTCAATGATGCGGTTCGTCGCGTTGAAGCGGCAAATCAAGAAGCAATGAAGTCAATTACGGGCGGAATCAACTTGCCTGATGGCTTCAAGATGCCGTTTTAATCGATGAAGTTCAGTCGACTGATAGAACAACTAACCGAGCGGCTTCGTATCCTACCGAGCGTAGGGCCAAAGTCTGCTCAGCGTATGGCGTTGCATATTCTCGAGCGAGATCGCGAGGGCGCTTTGGCACTGGCCACCGCAATCGTGGAGGCATGCGAAAACGTAGGGCACTGCAGTCAATGTCGTAACTTCACCGAACAAACGATCTGTGATATTTGCTCAAGTGACCGCCGTAACCGTCAAGTAGTCTGTGTGGTTGAATCGCCAGCAGACGTTTTGGCGATCGAGCAATCTGCCTCATTCGATGGCGTTTATTTCGTCTTGATGGGGCGCTTATCACCGATTGAGGGCATCACAGCACACGATATTGGCTTACCGTTACTCGAAACGCGGTTGGCGTCAGGTGACGTCTCCGAAGTGATTCTAGCAACTAATCCGACCGTCGAAGGCGAAGCGACCGCTCACTACATCGCCGATCGTGCTTCGAAACACGGAGTGGAGGTTACGCGGATCGCACAAGGTGTTCCGCTAGGTGGCGAACTCGAATATATCGACAGTGGTACCTTGATGCATGCGTTCAGTGGTCGAAGAAAAGTGGGTACTTCATGAACGTGATTTGGGTTAAAGATCAAGCTACTTTTATCGAGGTTTTCGCACAGTTGTGTGAACTGGATTGGGTCGCTTTAGATACTGAATTTGAGCGCCGTACCACGTTTTATCCACATGCGGGGCTCATTCAGATTTCTGACGGGAGCACTGTGTGGCTCGTGGACCCGCTGTGTATCGATGACTGGGACCCTTTGGCTCAGCTTTTGCGGTCTACGTCGATCGTGATGCATGCTGCCAGCGAAGACTTAGAGGTAATGCGCAAACTGTGTGGCGAGTTTCCGAAACGTCTTTTCGACACGCAAACAGGCGCGATGCTTGTCGGCTTAAGGCCGGGCTTAGGTTTTGCGGATTTTGTTGAATCGTTTACCAACGAAGTGTTGGCGAAAGACGAGACACGAAGTGACTGGCTCGCCAGACCACTGACAGAAGCACAAATTGGTTATGCTGTTGATGATGTGAAATGGCTGTCAATCGTGTTTCCAAAACTACTTGCGCGACTGGGCGAGCGAGTTGATTGGGTTTGGCAGGAAGGTGAATATGTCGTGGAGAATACGCGACGCGCTGCGCAACCGGAGGCCTTCTTCGAGCGAATTAGCCGTGCAGGCGAGTACGATGTCGAAATTCAAGGGCGTGTGAAGGCACTTAGCGATTGGCGCGAGCACACGGCACGAGCGAAAGATATTCCTCGTAACCGACTGATGAAAGAGGCAGCGCTGGTCGAACTGGCTAAGCTTAATCCGTCGCATGTTAGTCAGATGACCCATATTGACGATTTGCCACCCGGGCAAATTCGTCGCTTCGGTGACGAGTGGATTCGTATTATGAGCACTGCTGAGCCGATCTCCGACGAACTTCGTGTTGAGCGTCCGTTAACGCGTGGAGAGCAAAAGCAGTACAAGCAATTGATGGCCATTTTCGGTCGCTTAGCGGAAACGATTGAACTGCCTCGCGAGGCCATTGTTTCCAAGAAGATTGCACAACCCTTAATTCGAGGTGACTGGGACTCAGTGAGCAGCATCCCAAAATGGCGTCAGCCTTTTTATAACGACGCACGACTAGAGTTCTTAGAGAACGTGAAAGAGGTATAATCACACCATGTCGAATGCAGTAATTGTAAGTGTGTATCGCTCGCAGAAAGAAGAGGGAATGTACCTTATTGTTCCTAAAGCAAAAGGTCTTAAAGAAGTGCCTCAGCCGTTACTCGATCGCTTTGGTCCAGCCAAAGCGGCAATGGCATTTCTGCTGACACCCGAAAAAAAACTCGCTCGCTTTGAATCGTCACAAGTGCTCGATAGCATTGCCGACCGCGGTTACTTCCTGCAACTGCCGCCACCGCGCGATGACGAGATGGCAGATATCGCGATGAAGAATTCGAAAATACCACGATGAGTGCTCGGCGGATCGATTTTTGGGAAAGTAAATCGCTTGCTGAGATGAGTCAAGCGGAGTGGGAGTCTCTGTGTGACGGTTGTGGTAAATGTTGCTTACACAAGCTGATTGATGACGATACCGAGGCACTGCACTATACCGATGTTGCGTGCCAGTTACTTGACGTTGAATGCGCTCAATGCTCTGATTACCCCAATCGTCAAAAGTCGGTTCCTGCTTGTACGCAGTTGACCGTTGACGATGTCGAGGAATTTGACTGGTTACCAGTCAGTTGCTCCTATCGGCTTGTGGCCGCAGGGTTACCGTTACCTGAGTGGCATCCATTAATTACTGGCGATCGAATGTCGACAAAAGACAGCGGCAACTCGGTTGCTGGTCGCTGTATTTCGGAAAGTATATTTGAGGGCGAGTTACAAGATCGAGTAATTCGTTGGGTTGATTAGATGATTGAAAATTACATGTTGGCATGGGGCGTTTGGTTGGCGGGCAGTTTTATCTGCTTAGTAGTACTTGCTCGTCTCCTAGTTAAGCTTCCAGAAAGCGTCTATTACCTGTTTTGGTGGATGGCACTTGGAATTGTGCTCGCTCCTGCCGCGCAAGAACCTGGCTCGCCACTTTGGTCTCCCGCGGTTATTACGGCGTTCTTCGACGCAATTAATGGCGTCGAAGGCGGAATAATGCGCGCCGGCATGAATGTCATTATCGGTGCTGCCCTTGGCGCGTTCCTAGGTGTCGTTATGTCGGTGGTAAGAACACGTAAGCGTCTTCGTCACGTGAATACCTAATCAATCGAGGACTTTCAGTGACTTGGTATTTAACCACCCCTGAAGTTCTAGTTCTCGCAATCGCAGTGCTGTGGCTGGGGCATATCCTTACCGAAAAAATCGCAGTGCTTCGGACGCTTCAGCTCCCCCCAGCTGTGGTGGGTGGTTTGCTCACTAGTATCCTGTTAGCGATTCTTCAGGCGAGCTTCGACTGGAGTTTTAACTTCGATTATCTTCTTCGCGAACCTCTTTTGTTGGTGTTCTTTGCCTCCATTGGTTTGCTGGCAAAATTTTCTGACCTGAAACGCGGCGGTACTTTGATCGCCAAGCTCGCTGTTGTCGTGATCGCCTTGCTCTTCTTGCAAAACCTCGTTGGCGTGACGGTTGCGACATTATTAGATATGCCGCCTGAGTTCGGCTTGATTGCCGGCTCGATTTCATTGGCCGGTGGGCACGGTACGGCCATTTCTTGGGGCGAATTCTTCAACGAACGCGGTGTTCAGGGTGGCATGGAACTGGGCGTTGCCTTTGCCACCATGGGCCTGGTGGCCGGTGGCTTGGTGGGTGGTCCCATCGCGGGTGTGCTGATGCGCTTTGTGAAGAATGGTCGGCCCACCGCTGCGACCGAGGACGCCCCGAAAAATATTGTGCGTGTGGTTCCTCTTGAATCGAATTCGATGATTAACGCCATTCTGTTTTTCGCCATCTGCTCGAGCATGGGCGCTGTGCTAAACGGAGTGATGAGCGAGCGCAACCTGATTTTACCGGGCTTTGTAACAGCAATGCTAGCGGGCGTATTGATCGGGAATCTGTCTCGCTGGAGAGGAATTCATGTCGAATTTGACGTGATTGCAAAGCTAGGCGATGTGGCCTTGAACCTATTTTTGGCCATGAGTTTGATGAGCCTCGATCTCATCGCACTGTCTAATTCACTCGCCGCTTTGCTTGTTCTTTTGAGTGCGCATATCGTTTTGGTAACCGTCATGGCGATAGGCGTTGTGTTTTTTGTTGCGGGTCGAAATTATGACGCTGTCGTTATCTCCGCAGGATTTACGGGAATAGCGCTCGGTGCTACGCCTGTCGGGGTGGCTAATATGTCGTCGGTGACGACGCGATACGGCGCGTCTCCGCGAGCATTCATTGTGATTCCTCTGTTAGGTGCCGGTTTGCTCGACCTAAGCAACGCGACCATTATTCAAATGTGGCTATCTTGGATTGCGAAGATTTAAAGTCGATGGGTTCTGTCTGCGAGCACTGCGGTTTTAGCTTACAGGCCTGCTTTTGTGGTCAGTTTCGTGAGCTCGCGTTTAACTTTGACTGGCATGTGGTGGTCCATCCCCGTGAATGGAAGCGAATGACGTCATCAAGCCATTTCTTAGCAAAGCACGGTGTTCAAACCATAGAGTATCAGCGCACACATCCACCCTCGCAACTACATTCGGCGACGGTGTTGTTTTTAACCGATGACGCCGAGCCGTTTTCGGCCAGGGATCACGACGGACCACTCGTCGTTTTAGATGGCACTTGGACCGAGGCAAAAAAAATGTACGCACATTGGTCCAAAGCGTTAGCTTTCAAACCTAGGTACGTGAATTTCGCGTCGCCGTCGATCT
>JABXIR010000293.1 GCA_013372965.1 Gammaproteobacteria bacterium | reverse complement strand
GAGATTATCGTGGTGGTGGCCGTTCGTCTGCGCGGGAAACGGCGATGCGCGTTGCCGCTGGAGGCATTGCCAAAGCTGTGCTCGCGCAACTCGGTGTCACCGTTAGAGCGTATCTCTCTCAGTTAGGTCCGATCGAGTTACCACACCAGGATTGGTCTGAAGTCGAAAACAATCCGTTTTTCTGTGCGGATGCCTCTAAGGTAGCAACGCTCGAAGAATTCATGACTCAACTGCGTCGCGATGGCGATTCGATTGGTGCGAAAGTGACGGTGGTAGCAGAGGGCGCTGATGTCGGATGGGGGGAACCGGTGTTCGATCGTCTCGACGCTGATTTAGCCCACAGTTTAATGAGTATTAACGCAGTAAAGGGCGTCGAGATCGGTGCGGGGTTTGAGTCCGTCGTTCAGCGCGGGTCAGAGCATCGAGATGAACTGACGCCCGAAGGGTTTAAGTCGAATCATGCCGGAGGCGTGCTCGGCGGTATTTCGACTGGCCAAGCGATCGTGGCAAGTATCGCACTAAAACCCACGTCGAGTATTACGATTCCTGGCGACACAATCGATATTAACGGCGAGGCCACGACGTTAATTACCAAAGGGCGCCACGATCCTTGTGTGGGGATTCGAGCGGTTCCGATTGCCGAAGCGATGATGGCAATCACTTTACTGGACCATTACTTGCGCCACCGGTCTCAAAACGCCAACGTCGCTGTCGCTACCCCCAAGATATAACGCAATGTTAGAGATTCGATTTACTCTAGCCTACCTGTTCTTTTTTGCGTTACTCGGCGTCTGGATTCCATATCTAGCGGTGCACCTGAGCTTGTCGGGCTTCGGTGCCGCTGTGATTGGAATGGTGTTCTCGCTGTTCCTCGGAACCCGAATCGTCGCACCCTATGTGCTACAGCCCATACTCAAAGCGGGTGGGAACGTCTACTGGTGCCTTGCTGGAAGCCTTCTCGCCGCACTTTTATCATCGGTACTACTGCTGCTCTCGAATGAACTTTGGTCGATCGTGCTCGCGACACTGGTGTTTAGCGCGTGTTGGAACGCGGCTCTTCCTCTTCTGGAAACGTATTGTCTGTCGATGATTGGTGCGGATGGCGGTATCTACAGTCGGATTCGTATCGGTGGCTCGGTAGGATTTGTCCTTGCATCGATGTCAGGCGGGTTAATATTCAGTCCATTTACGCTGACGAGTTTTCCGCTGTTAGCAACAATCACTTTGGCGCTTTGTGTCATTAGCATCATTGCGTTGCCGCGTCAGCGAGAAAGCGGATCGCGTAAAACTCTGTTTTTAACTCAGTCTCAGTGGCGCAGTACATCGCTATTCTTTGTATCGTGCTTCATGCTTCAGATTTCTCACGGTGTCTATTACGCCTTGTTTACTCCGTTACTCAGCGAGCAGGGATTTTCAGAGCTTGAAATTTCATCGCTTTGGTCGGTCGCGGTCCTTTCTGAAGTTGGCGTGTTTTTAATGGCCGCGAGATTGTTTAGACGATTTCCCGTCGCTTGGGTTCTCGCGGCAGGTTTATTGGTTTCGGCAGTTCGCTGGTGGATAACACCAGTCGTCGCGTCGGACTTGTACTGGATATCGACGGTTCAGCTCCTGCACGGCGTCAGTTTCGGCGCGAGTCACGCGGCTGCGATGATTTGGCTATCGAAGTCTCTGCCGACGCAATCGGCGATTGCGGGGCAGGCGCTATACAGTGCGTTATGTTTCGGTTTGGGTGGCGCAATCGGTTCTGCTGTGGGCGGTTTGCTTTGGGAAATTGAGCCCCATTACAGTTTCGTATTTGCAGGCATTGTGTCGCTGATCGGCTATGTAATTTGGTCGCTCCAGCCCAAAACCGAGGCACGAGTTTAGTTTGGCGCTTGCGCCGAGCGTAAAAATTCGTAAAACTAAAAAGCCAGTTACCCAAGTATTAAAGTAAATCATAATCAAAATAATAGGGTGTAAAACTAATGCGTACGTCAGTTTTTTTAGGGGTCTTCTTGTTGCTAATGCTGCCCGATCAAAGTTGGGCACAGAATGCGTGCAGTTTAATCAGCTGCGATTGCAGTTCACTCAGTAACAGTGTTTGGCAGGCTGAATGTCGTACTCGTGAGGATTCAATCAAGTCGCGTTGTCGTTCGTCTGCTGGGGAGCGTTTAGGAGCGTGTATTGTAGCCGGAGAGTCAGCGTGGCCTCTAATGGCAGAGTCACAAGGGCCCGAATTACTTCCAACATGGCGCTACGGCGAAGATCAGTTCGAGGAATGGTTCGATTCTCAACTTGAAACCGTTGAGGCAGTTAATTTTCAGCTGAGTGATGCTCGTTCATGGACTGCAGGGCAGGTCCGCAATGGCGCTTACTCCCAAGTTCCGGCGGTCGCGTCTACCTTGAGTGATCTGATTCGACAGTTTTGGTGGATCAATAATAATCAGCTCCGCGCAGAGGCAAAGTTCGACGAAGACCCGGTGGATGAGGATGATCTCCTTGCGGTTCGTTTAATCTTACGCGAGATGCTTGATGAGCAAGATCAATTGGCCAGCTCAATCGCGGGTGCCAACGCAGATGCGAATATCGCGCGCAAAGCGCTTTATGGGGTTCGCTATGAGTTGTATCAAATGCTAGCGGAAACATACACACTGGCAAGCGACTACCGTCGTGCGGGTGAATTATGGCGTGATGCGGCACGTGAGGGCGAATCCGTGATTCGACTCGATGGCCTTAACACCGCAGACCAGCGCCAGATTGCCCTTGATGTGGTTTCATCGTACTTTCTTGCAGCAACTCGTTATGATTTAGCGGGCGATGCGACATTGGCGCGACAAATGTATCAGCGCGCCAATGACTTGAAGTCGAACCCAAGCTCACTTATAGAGTGATGCTTGGGTAGTTTGTATCTCGGTGGTTGTTTAGCGATGTGATGAAGGCATTCGCAGCGTTGGAAAGCGTGCGAGATTTATGCCAAATAACACCAAGATTTCGGCTGATATTCACGTCAGTTAATTCAAACTGCACTAAATCCTCACACATTGTCTTTGGAAGTACCGACCATCCCATACCGACGCTCACAAGCATTTTGATGGTTTCGAGATAGTTGGTGCTCATCGCCACATGTAAAGGGACATCTTTACTTTCGAATAAGTGCTTAACGATTCGGCCTGTGTAGGTCACGTCGCCTGGCAAAATCGCCGGCCACTCACTCATCGCCTCGATATTGAGTTCACCGATAGTAGCTAGCGGGTGCTCAGCGCCCACAACGAACACTAGGTCGTCGCGCCATAAGATGTGAGTGTTTAAGTTATGGTTTTGCGAGGGAGCTAAAGTCACTACGGCTAATTCTTGTCGGCCGCCTAGCACATCTTCATAGGCCTTTTCAGAATCCATGAACGCGATGTCAGGAGAAACCTCAGGATAATCCTTTGCGAAGCTTTTAAGAACGGGGGGCATACGGTGTAAACCCACATGATGACTGGTTGCCATCTTTAAAGGACCACCCACCTCTCCGGTCATATCGCGCAGTGCTCGGCGCGCGTCATTAACCTCTTTTAAGATCAATTGAGCGCGTGGAAGCAGTGCGCGTCCTGATTCAGTGAGACTGACACGTCGATTAATTCGGTCGAAAAGGCGAACGTTCAGCTGGTCTTCCAAAGAAGCGATTCGTTTTGAAACCGCCGGCTGCGTTAAGTGCAGTGATTCTGCCGCTT
>JABXIR010000302.1 GCA_013372965.1 Gammaproteobacteria bacterium | reverse complement strand
GCAATAAGTAAATAAAGTTCCGACACGAAGATCCTCCTTGCATTCGGACTAAAGTGTACGTCAGTATTAATGTCATTGTTTTATCAATGATGAGCATAGCCCAATGCATGAGCCACAAAAAGTATCTTTAGAGCGCATTTATCCGCTAACGATGAATCCAGAAACCCAGGCAGATAAAGACTCTCTGGACATTCATTTGTCGCGATATGAATTCGCGAGCCAGCATCTTTCGGGTCAAAGAGTACTCGATATGGCTTGCGGTTGTGGATACGGCAGCCATTTGATGGCCAAGGCCCACCCTGATAAGCAATTTATCGGCGTCGACATTGATCCGAGTGCCGTGGAATTTGCGAACGAACATTATCAACTCGACAACCTCAGCTTTGTTCAAGCGGACGCCACTGCATTTTCCTCGGAGCCCTTCGATACAATCGTGAGCTTAGAAACCATTGAGCATCTACCCGACCTTAAGGCTTTATTTCGGAACTTTGTCGCCCTAAGCCACCAGCACACCATCATTGTTGCATCTGTGCCATCGACACCTACGTGTGACGGCAACCCCCATCATCTTCACGACTTTACCGAGCGTAGCTTTTTAAAACGATTCCGAGCGATTTCGTTCGCGCCAGTGAGTCACTTCCGTCAAGTTCAGCCTTGGGTTTACGACGATGCCTTTTCAACCGATGAGCAATCCAAAAGTCGCTCTAAGGGAATCGGCTGGCGCTTGATGCGTTACTATCTTCGAAAGCCCAGCGCGCTGTTCAGTCGATTGCACTCTTTACTCGTTCACGGACGATGTAACAAATACATCACTACCGTATTTAAACGCGCGTAGTCACGACAGGCTTGAAATCAAAGTCTTTACTGACTGCGGGTAACCAGCTTGTCAGTGCTTCGACCGTATTAGGGCAAGAGTCATGCAATAATACAATGTCACCCTGATCAACGGTATTGAGACGCTTCAGAACACCGCTAACGGAACTCGTCCAGTCATGGGAATGAAGCGACCAACCGACCGGTGTTAACCCCGTGTCAGCGAGAGCCTTGCTCAGGTTAGGTGTGGTAACGCCATACGGAGGTCGGAAAAGTAACGGAGCTGTCCCAACAATGGTCATGATTTGACGTTGGCATCGTTCGATCTCATCACGCCAAGCCCGCCGGCTTGACAAGCTGATCGAATAAGCATGTGTCGCGCTATGATTAGCGATTTGATGTCCATCCGCCATAATTCGGCGTACGAGCTCTGGATACTGCTCGCACTTTTCTCCGATTAGAAAAAAGGTCGCTTTTATATTGTAGTGTTGTAACAGGTCAAGAATTGCGGGGGTTGTCTCAGGATGAGGACCATCATCAAAAGTTAGCGCGACAGAGTCATCGGGTTGTTTTAACAGCGAGTCTAGGTAAATTCGCCATTCGATGCGAAACGAAAAGCTCACCATTACACCTATGTAAAGGGCAATCGCAATCGCGTATGAGTACCAGGGCCAGTCGTAAACAAAGGCTGCCGCAAGTACACAAAATAAAAGAAAACGTAAACTCCAAACTATCATTACAAGTATCCTACCCAATCGGATTAAGGTGGAAACAAACTGCGTTCCGAACGGTTAAACGATTCGTTCTAACTGTCGATCATGAAACTTTGCCATGCAAGTGACCGCCGCGATGGCACCAATTAAAGCCAAGAACATATCCGACTGCGTATCCCAAATGTACCCTTGTGTACCTAAAAACGCGCTTGCATCCTCACCAGATGCCAGGGCAACCCACCATTCGATCAGCTCGTAAAAGGCACTGAACGCCAAGCAGATAGACACCACAAAGAGATTCATCCAGGCTCGGCTTTTTACAACGCTCAAACGAATAAGTATCTCACGAGCAAGCACCGCAGGTACGAAGCCTTGAGCGAAATGCCCTACTTTATCGTAGTTATTGCGCGCCCATCCGAACCACTCGGTCAGAGTGTCGAAAAACGGCACTTCTGCATACGTATAATGGCCGCCCACCATTAAGATAAGACTGTGCACTAAAATTAGAGCGTAAAGAAGCGGAGTCAAGGGGAAGCGTTGACGTGTCGCAGCTAACAATATTACGCCGATAATGGCCGGCAGAACCTCGAGAAACCATGTAAATTGATCTTTCGGGTCGATCGCCGACCAAACCAGACCAACCACAAATATTGTGATCCAAAGCCACTTCCCCATGAGAGTCTCCTTTCGTTTATGAACGCTCAGACGCTATCTTGGCGCCTTTCGCCAAAGAATCCAGTTTGGCATAGGCAATCTCAGGGTCAACCGAACCGTAACCGGCGAAGGTCCCAAAGCCACAGTCAGAGCTCGCGATCAAACGCTCATTGTCGACCACACCGACAAAGCGCTCCAAGCGCTGAGCGACAACTTCCGGATGCTCTACAAAGTTGGTTGTAGTATCGACTACGCCCGGCATCAATACCTTGTGGCTAGGAATCTCATGCTTGCGATCACGAAATACCGTCCACTCATGAGCGTGCCTAGGATTTGCCGTTTCAAATGCAAGGTAGGTGGCTTTTGCCGACATCAAGGTTGAAAAGACCTTATCCATCGAAATATCACACACGTGAGGGCCTTCGTAATTACCCCAACAAATATGAATTCGAATACGCTCCTCTGGCACGTTGGTGAGCGCGTAGTTCAGTGCTTCGACATGCATTTGCGCGACTTTGACAAACTCGTCATCGCTTAAATCGTTAAACAACATGTGACGCGACAGTGCTAGATCCGGGCAGTCGAGTTGAATGTCTAATCCCGCTTCCACAATGGTTTCGTACTCTTGCTTCATGACCTCAGCGAGCGCCTCAAGATACTGCTCGCGGGTTGGGTAGAAGTCATTCTGAAGGAACAACGAAATGACACCAGGTGACGCAGCGTTCATGAAGCCTCGCTCTACATCATTGGCGCTCATCGCTTGTTTTAAGTGCTTGATGTCACTGTGCAGATCATTCGTGTCTTTAACACTCACAGCAGAGGTACAACGCGGACGAGCATAGGTTGGCGTGCCACCCGAATCGGCTATACGTTTTAAAAAGCTTGGGTACTTAAGCAAGTCGGCAGGCGCGTTACGCTCACTATCTCCAGAGAATCCGTTGTAACGATCTTTAACGTATGTCGCATAGGAGATCTTTGACGCTTCACCGTCACTCACGATGTCTACCCCTGCGTTGTTTTGCCGGCGGACGTTTTCTACCACCGCGTCAGCCATGATCTGATCGAATTCGGTGCGATTGAAATTCTCTCCTCGCTCGCG
>JABXIR010000034.1 GCA_013372965.1 Gammaproteobacteria bacterium | reverse complement strand
CTCAGCAGCACGCGTGTACCACTCTAAAGCTTTGGCGTAATCTTGCTGAACGCCGACGCCGAAGTTGAACATCAAGCCCACGTTATTTTGCGCGGCAGCGAGGCCTTGCTCGGCAGCCTTGGTAAACCACTCTAAAGCTTTGGCATAATCTTGCTGAACGCTGTAGCCGTGGTAGTAAATCAAGCCTACGCTATATTGCGCCTCAGCATCGCCTTGCTCGGCAGCCTTGGTATACCACTCTAAAGCTTTGGCGTAATCTTGTTGAACGCCTTCGCCGAAAGTGTACATCACGCCTAAGCTATATTGCGCCTCAGCATCGCCTTGCTCGGCAAATTCGGTCAATTTCGTTATTACGCAATCGTAGTCATCCTGCGAAGCGCAGCCCAACTCTTCAAAGTACTCTTCCCCACTTTCAGCCAACGCAGGGCTGCATATTAAAAGAATCAAAATTACAAGTGCGCGATGCAGCATATTAGAAATTCCATTGTTATTTGCCTATCGAAAAATAATACTTGAAAACGATTCTTATGTGCACAAAAAGGTACTAACAAGTTAACTTCATCCGAACAGACTATCGCTAGTTGCCCCATCCATCAACCCATTATTACGATCTGACAAGACGCAAATGCCCTATCAGACGTCATCGTGAGAGCGCCGCCGAGCAAAGATGTCTTTGTATAATGAATAGGCTATAAACCGCCTAGTGAACATTCAGAAAATGCAGTGCTTGTCGCATCGACTTAAATGGTCGTATTGCAGGTGTCGTAGCGAGAAAAGATAGTTAATCGAATTTAAACGAAAAAATTGGTAGGACTACCCAGATTCGAACTGGGGACCTCTACCATGTCAAAATTGCTGGCTGCAGGCCCCATTCCTTCGTTTAACGAATAAAGCTTGATACATCGGCAACTTCGATCAATATGTCTGTTTTGACAGCTAAATTGATATCGCTATTTCAAGCTAAGTTAAGGCAATTCGTGGCCCACAGCGTGTTTCGCGAGACTGACCTCTACCCAATATTTTACGGATTACGGGTGGACATCGATGCTTCATCAATTTGACAGCTTCGAGTATCAATTTAACAGCTGGAAATATCAAACTGACGGTTTGTGACGTCAGTTTGACTGCGATTGTATCTCAGCTGAGCGGCATGAACCACCAACTTGCCCTCAGATATAAAGGTGATCGCGATATCGCGTCGTAAAAACATCGGTGGTGCTTTTAGGGACGCTTCCCCCAAATTATCTCGGATAAGTGAGTTAACTTGCCAGTTCCCTTAAGAGAACTGTTTTCCGTAGTCATAATTACCGTGAGTGGTCGTCGAGCTTGTTGAGAAGACATCCGACGTCGCTGCGATCAATGAGTACTATGAAAGACTATCAGAGCTACACAAGAAATATGAGAATATCGATCTCGACGATGTAGCGAAGACTGAAGCGATGGTTGAAGAAATAAGAGAGATTCAGGCTGAGGTTCGTGACAGACTGATGGGGGTACATGATGAACAAGCATAGAGCGAATGATTTTTGGACTCAGGACGAGGTTGATGAGCTTTACGCGGGTGCCCGTCAAATAGCTGATGACCTGGACTTGGACGATGAGTTTGTTGATACGGTTGTCCGTAGAGCAATGGACGCTCGTGAGTTCCCTGAGAAAATGATGACGATTGATCAGTTTGTGGAAAGATGTGAGGAGTTGGGGATCTACTGTAGTCATTGCGGCAATGCGGATAGCGACTGTCAGGTTTGTAAACAATCGGGAGATTTGTTCCGCGTTGATGATGGTAAGGAGATTGACTTCAATGACTGATTGGCGCGAGCGAGACTATGAGTTTTGGGTTGGCTTCGTGAGAGAGAAGCGAGAGCGTGAAGAGGTGGAACAAAGTAATGGGTCAGGGAGCGAAGCTTCATGACTTATTCCTTTTTTGCCTTTGAACCTATATTTGTAACTTTTGTTTCGGTAGCGATTTTGGTTACTGGTGAGTTGATCAGACGAGAGAAGATATAATGTTCTCAGAAGAGGATAAGATTGTTCTTCGTAGGATTGTTCGTGAGGAAGTGCGTAGAGAGATCAACTCAACGCTAGGTAGTATAATGCTTGGCGCGTTGTTCGTGATCGGGCTGATGTGGATGTTCTCGTGACCCTCAAAATGTGGGATCGCGGCGTTTAAGGAGACTGTGAGAATGATGAAGAAAATTATATGTTTATTAACAATACTGTCGTTAATTGGCTGTACGACGTTTCGACCGGTCGAGTACCAAGAGTTGAAACTGACGGAGCTGGTCGAAGTTGGCGAAACCTATAAGTTCACTGAGATTAATGGATCGGTAACTATGATGAAAGTCACGGCCGTATCCGATACTGAGGTCACAGGAACGTTAGAACACGGAGCTGGAAAAACGATTCAGGCTGTTGATCTGCAATCGATTGAAGTTGAGACGATTGACGGAGGTAAAACTGTTTTAGCGGTGGTTGGTGGAATCATACTATTGCCGTTAGCCTTAATATATTTAATATTTGCGTGCGTGTCTGAATGTAATTCATGACCCTCAAAACTAGGGATCGCGGCGTACTAGGATTATGAAGAGAATTATATTGTTGATAACGGTGATGAT
>JABXIR010000127.1 GCA_013372965.1 Gammaproteobacteria bacterium | reverse complement strand
GAATTACGGGAGACTTGAAGACGGATCTAACTCACGTCCTGGCAACTACTATCGCGGCCTAGTCGATGCGTACGTCAGTGCGGGCTTTGCCGTTTTTATTCCCGATTATCGTGGTCACAATGATTCGGAGGGCAGTGAGTTTACCGAACGCGCTTTGGCGGCTCATTGGTATACCCGAGATGTGATTAACGGTGTGAAAGCCATTCAAACGAATCTGGTCGCCGACTCGAGGCAGCTCTATATAGCAGGCCACTCGATGGGCGGTCCGATCGCGATTCGAACTCTCATTGCGATGCCTGATACCTTTCGACGTGCAAGCCTTTGGTCAATGGCGAGCGACGCTGGTCCAAACTACTGGATGGAGCAGTGGTTGAAGAATCACCGCGAGGATAGCACTCAAACGAACAAGCCACGACTTCAGCAAATGAGAGATGAACTGGACGCGTTGAATCTTGGGGTGACCGACTTGATGTTTCAGCCGTTGCTTGAGCAAATAACAACACCACTTCAACTGCAACATGCGGTTGGAGATGCCTCAACGGCGATCATCAATAGCGACTCAACGGCGGCGCATTTGTACTTAAATGAACAGTGTTATCTGTTGTATCGCTACCCGTCGGTCGATCACTTGTTCCAAGGACAAGAGTTCAGTGACGCGATCGAGCGAGACATCCAATGGTTCACGTCTCCTAAGCGCTGTTAGGGTTTAATGATGCAAACGACGTACTTAACGAGCGAAGTGAATGTTTCGATTGGCGTCTATGTGTAACTCAGGAGCTGACGGAATATACACCTCGGTGTTTAACGCTGGGTAAAGCTTGTCTTCGTCTAGTGGATGGAGTGTTTTGTCGAGACACCAGATAACCGGATGACTCCACGGCATCATCGGCTGACCAGACGCGTCCTCGGCGACTGCAGTTTCGATATAGGCCACCACATGGCAATGTTGGTACGTCCCTAAGTAGTGAATCGAGTTCGACTGGTCGGCGAGGAGCTGAACGGTTGCTGGACTGAGCGCGTCGAGCGTTTCTTGAGAGAGTTCGACGTCTCGCGTTCCGGATGCTAATGCAGCGACGCTAAACATGATCGAAATCATCAGAATGGCAAGTTTACTCATGACCGCCTCCTAGTTGACGTTGACTCAGTGTTTTGAACGCATCGTGTTGAGTTAAGAAGACTCGACCGCTAAGTTCAAGTAAGAAGTGACCTCGAGAGAGTCGGTCTAATACCGGGCCTTTCACCTCTGCTAAGTGAAGCGTAATACCCTGGTCGCTCAACCGTTTGTTAAGAGCTTCGAGCATTTCAAGCGCGCTGAAATCAATCTCATTAACGGCTGCGCAATTCAATACGATATCGGACACGTCGCCTCGCTGATAGACCACATCTAACACATGATCTTCTAAGTAACTCGCATTGGCGAAGAACAAGCTTTCATCGATGCGGACACAGTACAGGTGTCGACAGGTCTCTACTCGATATCTACGTACATTTCGGAAGTGTTCTGTGCCGGCGACACGACCAATCTCAGCAATATGTGGCTTCGATGTGCGATAGAGATGTAATGCAATCGATACGATGACGCCACTCGCTACGCCAACCTCTACACCCGCACTTAGGGTAATGGCGACCGTAGTGAACACGGCCCAAAAATCGGGGCGCGAATATCGCCAGGTGCACTCGAAGATATGCCAATCAACCAAGCTAATCACCGCGACGATAATGGTGGCTGCGAGTGTTGCCTTTGGTAGGAAATACAATGCTGGCGTCAAAAATAGGGCAGCTAAACCGATTCCTACGGCAGCCATGATGCTCGAGGCCTGGGTCACGGCTCCTGCGTCAAAATTAACGACGCTACGCGCGAAACCGCCAGTGACTGGGAAGGCCCCCGAAAAACCGCTGGCCAAGTTAGCGGCACCTAAGCCCAGTAACTCTTGATTCGGGTCAACCTTCTGTTGACGCTTTGCTGCTAGTGTTCGTCCCACGGAAACCGATTCGACATAACCGATGATGGAAATCAATAGCGCAGGTAGCCACAGTAACTCGATCAGTTCGAGACTTGGAATGGCCAAATGAAAGCTCGGGAGACCTGAGGGTATGTTTCCAGTAATTGCTACGCCTTGCTGCTCGAGCCCCATCGAGACCACCGCAATAATCGACAGAGCGACAGCAATTATCGGCGTTGTGCGTGCAAGAGGTGCAGCAATCGAAGGCTTTAGCCCGAGTGCGATGAGTCCTCGTGCGGCAAATGATTTCGCGATGTACAAAAGGATAATGACCGCGGCACCCAGTAAAAACGTGGCAGGATGAAACTGATCTATGTGATTAAAGTAACTCGGAACGAGTCGAGTTAAATCGCCGCCGGAGGCTTCAATCCCCACGATGTGTTTTAACTGTCCGATGGCGATGATGATTCCCGAAGCGGAAATAAACCCTGAAATGACGGCGTGTGAAAGAAAGTGGGTAATAAACCCGAGGCGCAGAACGCCCATGATTGTCAGCATGGCACCTGATAACAGCGCCAGGGTGGTGGCCGCCTCGACATAGCTGACGTTCAGTTGCTGTGCAACGGATCCCAGTGAGGTTGCCGTCATTAAGCTAATGACCGCAACCGGACCAACACTGAGGGTTCTGCTGGTTCCGAATATTGCGTAACCGATGAGGGGCAGGATGCTGGCATAGAGTCCCACTTCTGGCGGAACTCCCGCGAGCATGGCGTAGGCTAGGCTTTGAGGTATGAGCAAGATCGTGACGATGACCGCGGCGATCAAGTCGTCACGAAATTGCGTTGAGTCATAGCTTTTAAGCCATGTTAAAGCGGGTATGTATTGGGTCATTTCTTACACTTTGTTAAAATTTCGTGTCCTTTGAGCATCAGCTGCCAGTAAACCCAAGGCAAAGCTCGAGACTTTAACCACCATGCGAAGCGTGTCGGCTTCAAACCATTGTTGATCCAACTTGGAAATGTCGGCTTCAGCTTTCCACCGTAACCAAACTCTGCTAAGAGAATCTTTCCTCGCTCTACCGTTAACGGACAAGAACCGTAGCCATCATAAGCCCCAGTAAGTCGCTCATCGCGGGTTGCTGCGATGAGGTTGTCACACACAACCGGAACCTGCTTTCGGACCGCAGCCATGGTTTTTGCATTCGGAGTGTTGGTCACGTCGCCTAGCCCCCAAATATTATTGTGGGCTGTATGTTGAAGTGTTTCTGGGTTGACGGAGAGCCAACCTGCATCATCAGCAAGCGAACTATCTTTGATTACGTCGGGTGCGCACTGTGGAGGACAGACATGGAGCATATCAAAGTGGTAGTCAACCGTTGTTGCATTGCCGTGTTCATCGGAAGTTTTAAACGTTGCGATCTGCTTTTCACCATCGACCCTAGTGAGCGTGTAAGTCGGTTTAAAGTCGACGTTGTAACGCGCGAGATAGGACTCGAGCTGTGGGACGTAGTCAGCGACGCCAAAAATAGACGGTGTCGATGTAAGAAACTTAATATCAATATCGTCGATACGCTGGTGTTGTTCCCAATGCGAAGCGCTCAAGTACATCGCCTTTTGTGGTGCACCAGCGCACTTAATTGGCATAGGCGGTTGCGTGAAAAGTGCAGTGCCTTTTTGCAAACTCTGAGTTAACTGCCAGGTATAAGGCGCAAGATCGTATCGGTAGTTCGACGTCACGCCGTTTTTCCCGAGTGTTTCTTCAAGGCCTTCGACGCCTGCCCAATTGAGTTTTAAGCCGAGGGCGACGACAAGATGATCGTAAGAGACGCGCGCCCCTGTCGAAATAATCACTTCATTCGAATCGGGTGCGAAGCCGCTGACCGATGCCTTAAGCCAAGTACACCCTCTCGGTACTAGGGAAGAGGTGGATTTCCGAGTTGTTTCAGCATGAAATACTCCACCACCCACCATGGTCCACCCCGGCTGATAGTAATGGTTTTCAGATGGGTCGATTAACGCGACGCGCAGTGTGCGGTCGCGTTTAAGTAAACCGCTGGCAACGCTGATGCCTGCTGAGCCGGCTCCAGCGATGACAACGTCGAAATGTTGTGTCGCAGAACCGGCATCAGCTTTTTTTGACGCGGACTCCTCAGCTGAAAGGCTCTGAGTCGTGTTCCATAACACCGTGCAACGATTGCCCGTTCGGCAATACATATGAATGGTGCCTCCCTCGTTCAAAACTTCGCGAAAGGCGTCAACGTGCTGATAGCTCAAACCCGAGCCAGAAAACGGAATGAAGGCCGTTTTTATGCCTTGTTGATCGGCGGCAGCCTTAATGATTGAAAATTCAGGTTGATCGCTCGATTCACCATCGGGTCGATTGCATACGATCACGTCTACGCCCATGTCTTTTAGTGTTGCGACATCCGCGGGAGTAATCTGACCCGACACCGTTACGTTTTCTGCCAAACGTCCGTATTCCATAACTCGCTCCTTTACTTAAATGCGTTAAGCGGAATCTTTAGGTAGGACGTACCGTTGTTCTCCGCTTTTGGCAACTTGCCTGCATGCATATTCACCTGTAACGACGGAAGAATCAAACGTGGCATCGCGAGCGTGGCATCGCGAGCCTCTCGGAGCTGCACGAAGGTTTCCTTGGTGGTGCCTTTCTTTACGTGAATATTGGCCTGTTTTTGCTCGGCAACGCTGGTTTGGTATTTGAGCTCACGACCATTTGGGCCGTAGTCATGGCACATGAAAATACGGGTGTCATCAGGAAGCTCGAGGATTCGGTTAACTGAATCAAATAAGGTGGACGCGCTCCCTCCTGGAAAATCTGCGCGAGCGGTGCCCGCGTCTGGCATAAATAGGGTGTCGCCTACAAACGCTGCGTCGCCTATGACATGGGTAAAGCATGCGGGTGTGTGTCCGGGTGTGTGTATCGCCACAGCATCTAGATTGCCGACCTTGTAGTGTTCACCGTCGGTGAAGAGGTGATCGAATTGTGAGCCATCTCGACGGAACTCGGTGCCCTCGTTGAAGACCTGTCCGAAAACCTCTTGGACCACCGAGATTTGTTCTCCAATACCCAGCTTTCCGCCAACTCGCGCCTGTAGGTAAGGCGCCGCTGAGAGGTGATCTGCATGCACGTGTGTTTCAATAATCCACTCGACGGTTAGCTCGTGCTCGCTGATGAAGCGAATAATATCGTCGGCGCCGTCATAGCGGATCGTCCCTGATGCATAATCGAAATCAAGAAAGCTATCGATGATGGCGCATTTTTTAGTATCTGGATCAGTAACAACATACGCAAAGGTATTCGAGTCGGGCTCAAAGAAATGAGTAATCTCAGGCGCGCTTGAAGTCGTGTTTGTCATAACGAGTTTCTCCAGTGAATTCATATATTAGAAAATACTAATATATGGTTATTAACGTGTCAAGTGCTGGATAGCCAAGCGCACCATTTAATTGCCATGGTGCACATTAAGGTAGTATAACTGAGTTCAGCTATCCTAAGCTTTTAGGTTAGTGAAGAGTCAACAGTCTCGACTCTTCGACAGTGACGTCAGGCGAAACCGTTGAGAGGAACGATCAATGGCCGAAACGGCTTTGGTATATGGATATCAGTTATCGGGTGATGACAAAGGCAAAGCAATTAGCTTATCGACGCGGCTCGATCGCTCGGAATGTTATTGGATTCATCTCGACTACAGTGTGGCCGAAACACGTTCGTGGCTCGAAGCACATGATGAAATCGATGACATCGTAGAAAGCTTTCTATTAAGTGAAGATCCTCGCCCCCGGGCGACGCTTCACCGCGATGGCATCATGGTATCCCTTAGAGGGATCAATTTTAGCGATGATTCTGCTCCGGAAGACATGGTGACTATTCGACTCTGGATTACCGAGAATACGGTGGTTTCCACACGTCGACGTCGCTTGCTCTCGGCCGCTGCACTTGCCGATCTGATTGCCAACGGCCAAGGCCCTGAATCGCCTGCAGAATTAATATGCGAGATTGCCGAGAAGCTACTCTCTCGAATGAGAGAGACACTATCCGATCTGTTAGACGATATCGACGAAATCGAGGAGCAATACGCGGAAGGTGATGCTAAAACTTTGCGAGATCAATTAGGTGATTGTCGGCGCAAAACGATCGTCTTCAAACGCTATTTGTCGCCCCAAAGAGATGCACTCAAGTCGTTGTTTGAGTTATCCAAAGGGCGCTTTACACCGGAAGAATCAGAGCGAATTCGCGAGCAAGTTGAAGTCGTGTCACGCTACGTGGAAGACTTAGACGCCGCGCGCGATCGAGCGGCCGTTATGAGCGAACAAATCGTCGGACGTTTATCGGATGAACTCAATCGTCGAATGTATGCGCTGTCGATTGTCGCTGCCGTATTTTTACCACTGGGCTTCTTAACGGGTTTGCTCGGCATTAACGTGGCAGGCTTGCCGGGGGCTGACTCGGAATGGGCATTCATCATTGTCTGTGCGGGCTTAAGTGTTATCGTTGCGTTACAGATTTGGTTGTTCAAAAAGCGCGGCTGGTTCTGATTCGAGTAAGCAGATGTTGCTAGTTCAACTTCGCTGAAATAGATGTTCAGAGCGATCAGAAGCGCCTATAGTCCACAACTATATTAAATTTACCATTCGGTTTAGCAAAGGAGTCACAACATGCGCGTGGGTATACTTTCACGAGGACCTAATCTTTATTCAACTCGACGCTTAAAAGAAGCCGGTGAAGCGCGTGGCCATACGGTAGATGTCATTGATACGCTGCACTGCTACATGGATATTACCAGCAGCAATCCGACGGTTCGTTACAAGGGTGAAGAGCTTCCCAAGTACGACACGATCATTCCGCGTATTGGCGCGTCGGTAACTTTTTATGGTACCAGCGTCGTGCGTCAGTTCGAGATGATGGGCACGTTCTCTGTGAACGAGTCGGTTGCGATTAGTCGTTCTCGAGACA
The DNA here is from genome assembly GCA_013372965.1 of Gammaproteobacteria bacterium. GTDB lineage: Bacteria > Pseudomonadota > Gammaproteobacteria > Pseudomonadales > DSM-25080 > Umboniibacter. The sequence continues at coordinate 19,441 of JABXIR010000127.1, read as the reverse complement.
AGCTGCGCTCGTTACAGCTCCTTTCACGGAAGGGTATTGGTCTTCCGAGAACCGGGTTTGCGAACAAGCCCGATAACATCAAAGACTTAATTAAAAACGTCGGCGGAGCTCCGGTGGTTGTTAAGCTACTCGAGGGAACACAGGGTATTGGTGTGGTCTTGGCTGAAACCAACAAAACAGCAGAGGCAATCATTGAGGCGTTTATGGGGCTGCAAACGAACATCTTGGTGCAAGAGTTCATCAAAGAAGCAGGTGGCGCCGACATTCGTTGTTTTGTTGTTGGTGGAAAAGTCATCGCGGCGATGAAGCGGCAGGGTGCCGAGGGTGAGTTTCGCTCGAATTTACACCGTGGTGGAAGTGCAGAAGTGGTTCGCCTGACGAAGGACGAGCGCGCAACGGCCGTCAATGCGGCAAAAGCAATGGGCTTGAATGTCTGTGGTGTCGATATTCTAAGATCAAACCGCGGCCCGGTCGTAATGGAGGTTAACTCATCTCCCGGACTTGAAGGTATTGAGACCGCAACAGGTAAAGATGTTGCCGCTGTAATTTACGAATTCATCGAAAAAAATTCGAAACCTAACAAAACGAAAACGCGTGGAAAAGGCTAATGTCTGACGAGCTGATTATTGGTGGGCAAAGAATTAGACCCGGTGCACGTCAAAAGCTTGAAATACCGGTAGCCGATTTATACACAGGTTCAGCAGTGACCATGCCGGTGTACGTTGCTCGGGGTAAAAAGCCCGGTCCCGTTATGTTCGTGAGTGCAGCGGTTCACGGTGATGAGCTAAATGGAATCGAAATCATTCGACGTTTAATCGCTCAGAAAACGCCGAAGCTAGCATCGGGAACCTTAATAGCGGTGCCCATGGTGAACGTCTATGGGGTGTTAAACCAAAGCCGTTACTTGCCTGACCGGCGTGACTTAAATCGCTGTTTTCCTGGGTCGGCTCGAGGATCTCTAGCGGGTCGAGTGGCGCACGTGTTCTTGACGGAGATTGTGAGCAAGTGTGACTATGGCATCGACCTTCATACGGGCGCGATACATCGTTCGAACTTGCCGCAAATTCGCGCCAACTTAACCGATCCTGAGACACGTGATCTGGCTGACGCGTTTGGCGTTCCGGTATTGCTGAATGCGGATTTACGAGATGGCTCGTTACGTGAATCGGCGGTCTCGATGGGGGCAAAGATCTTGTTGTACGAAGCGGGGCAGGCGCTTCGTTTTGATGAGCTTTCTATCAAGGCTGGACTCCGAGGTGTACTTAACGTGATGACGAAGCTCGGTATGACCAATGCCAGGGCAAAATCAAAGCGCAAGACGCCCATCGAGCCGTTTGTAGCCACGGCGAGCGCTTGGGTTCGAGCCGATGAGAGTGGCTTCGTCCGCGATCGTAAAAAGTTGGGTGATCGGGTTGAGGCGGGCGAGGTGTTGGCGGAAATCGGTAACCCGTTCGGTGAAATGCTCTGTCACGTGGTCGCGGTTAAGTCAGGCATTATTATTGGGAAGCAGAATATCCCTCTGGTTCAAGAAGGGGATGCGATGTTCCATATCGCCTATTTTAAAGGTGATGAAGAGGGCGTTGTTGAACATATTGAAACAATGCAAGAGGTGTTGAACGACGATGCGTTGAATTCGAGAGCGAGTGAATCGGCATGAATAAATTATTGATTGGTAGTTTGGAGAGTATTAATTTGCCCGAACTCGGTATAAAAGACCTGCAAGTTCGGGTTGATACGGGCGCGCAGACGTCGTCAATCCACGTCGATCACATCGAGCGTGTTAAGAAAAACGGTAAGCAATGGGTCGCCTTTGATTTGCATCCAGATTCTTACAACGTTGACGCGACCATCCGATGTGAAGCCCCAATTCATGACATACGTCGGGTCAAGTCGTCGAACGGTGAGGTGCAGCAGCGTTACGTGATCAAAACGGTCATGGAACTGGGTGATCAACAGTGGTCTATCTTGATTACATTAACGGATCGCTCAGACATGACCTACCTAATGTTGCTCGGTCGTGAGGGTATGTCAGATCGAGTCTTAGTGGATCCGTCTCAGACCTATCTATCGAGCACTCAAAGTTAGAGCCAGTCTTCAATAACGAACCAAGACAGGACGCGTGTTTTTGTGCGCGTCCACCAACTGGTCTCGGGTTCGTAATCGTAATGAATCTCTTCGCCCTCGATCATCGTTCGCCAGTTTAATTTACCGTCGACGAGCGTTACCTCGTAAGCTCGGTTAATCAGACTGTCGCCGAGAGCTTTCTCAAACCCGTCCGCCATGGCTTGGTTTTCGATTAACACGCCCATTTCGGTATTGAGGTACATCGATCGTGGATCGACATTAAACGAGCCCACAAAAACGAAGCGGTCGTCAATCGTGATCGTCTTGGCATGCAAACTCGCTCGGCTCGATCCGTACCAGTGTCCTCGTGTATGTTCCTGCGTTGGATTGTCTCGATATTCGAACAGCTCAACGCCCATTTCAAGTAAGGCTTCTCGGTGATTTAAATAGCCCGCATGAACCAATGAGACATCATTGGCGGAGAGTGAGTTCGTTAAGATTCGGACGCGAATGCCCTCGCTGATTAATTCATCAAAGAAGCCGAGCAAAGCATCGGTGGGAACAAAATAAGGCGATACGATTAAAACCTCTTGTTCGGCGGCACTCAAAACACGGTGTAGCTGGAGGGCAACGTGAGTCTCAATTGTCACCTCGGAGGCGTCCAATTTGTCGGGCGCATCGGTTAGTAGATAGGCATTGCCCCACAATAGGTCTCGCTCCTCAGCGATGGCGTGATGCATCTCTCGACTTGAGTTTAATGCTTGTATGTAATCTGACTCAAGAGCCGCTTCTTCGAAGTCAGCCAAATTGGACCTCAGCTGTTTGAGTGCTTGATCTGGGTTGGCATGGGGGCGATGAATTAACTCCAGCGGGTAGCTGTGAATGCTATTCCAATAGTCGTCAAAATTGCGGTTACTTTGTTCAAGTATGGTTCCAACACCGATGACATCGAAGTCGGCAAAGCTTGCGTGTGCCTCTGCAGAAAAGTATTCGTTGCCGATATTTCGCCCGCCGATAATGACCGCCGTCCCATCGGCCGTGAGTGACTTGTTGTGCATGCGTCGATTAACGCGATCGAGATCTCCGATGGCGTTGAATGCACGTACCGACCCACTTGTGATTGGGTTAAACAACCGAATGGAGATCATCGGATGATGATTTAGAGCTTGAAGCCCTAACTCCTTTCCAGCGGTATCGATATCGTCGAGAAGTAGTCGAACACGCACGCCTCGGTCTGCTGCATCGAGTACGCGCTTGGCGAGAATCCGACCCGTTAGATCGTTGTGCCAGATGTAATACTGGATGTCGAGCGAGTGGTCTGCGGCTTCGACGAGTTGAACGCGCGCTGCAAAAGCCGCGAGACCATCGGCGATTGGCAAGAACGCTGATGATGCGTCGTCTGGAAAGTTAAGTCGATCGACAGCGTGTCGCATGCGACCATCGAGTTGCGGGTCGATGACATAGTCTCTGGGCGTATGAGTGTTATCGGGTAGTTGTGTGCAAGCCGATAGGAGCAAGAAGCCGATCAAGGTAAAAAACGTTTTTGTCATGGGTTAGCGAATCGCGAGCTGATGATATTTAAGGTTATCACGTCCATTGAAGGACGCCACGTCGTGTTGTTAAACTCAACGATCAAGATAGGGGTAACGTCTGCGATGAATGCGAACAGCGACCAAGAAAAAAAACGACTCGAGCACGAGGCTGCTAAGGTTTTTATGCGCGAGTATGAGCGGCAGTTCGGTCGACCCTTTCGACATATATGGCACAACGAACCGCGTAAGCCGGACGTGTCGGCCTACCTAGACGATCAGCGGCTCGATCTCGAAATCGCGCACCTCTACGGATCAAGTGCTCAGGCGATGGCGATTCTGGGGCGAGAGTTGAGTCCGAAAATGATTACGGAGTTAGCCAGTATTGATCGCTGTGACGATAGTGAAGGACGTCTGTTTGATGCGCTGTCGCGCATTGTCTCTGGTAAGGCGGAAAAGAGTTACGATACGCAACGTGTCTGGCTCGTAATTAGAAATGCCAATCCCGATTGGAATAACAGCGACTTTGCCAAATTAAAGTCTCAAATATCGGTGCCCAACGGGCACGCATTCGAGCAAATCTGGATCGTCGGAGACCTAAGCGGCGAGAGCGGTATCACCCGACTCGCCTAATTAGGTTACTCGTTCTCTAACCAGCTAATAGCTTCCACTTCGTTATCGAACGATTTGATATCCGCGCCCGTGAGTGCTGTGCCGATCCGAGTGGCAAAACCCAACCAATTTTGCTCCCCAATCACGGCGACCTGTTTGAACTGATGGTGGTGTTTCAGTCCTAATTTGAAGTCATCCCACACAGCGCGTGCTTCGAATCCCTCGAGATCGCGAAGGTCCGCGAGCGCTTTAACTTGCCGCTTACCTATGCCCTCTAGTGCGTCATCAATGAGCGGCGTCATGAGTTCGTAGTCCTCGTGCGTCAGCTTGCCCATCATTTTGAGGCGAATGAGAACCTGCGAGCCGATTCGCTCTATACCAATGGACAGTCCTTGAGTCTTGATCATAAGTCGCTCCGCTTAATTAGATGCCTCGCGTTCGACCGCTTGCCATACGCGCTGCAAGTTACCAGATAACAGTTTTTTGATGTCACTCTCAGAATAGTCGCGCTGTAGTAGCCCTGCAATGAGGTTCGGATAGCTACTGACATCCTTTAAATCGGTGGGCAGTGTATTGCCTACACCATCGTAGTCCGAACCAATACCCACGGACTCAATTCCGGCAATCGCGACGACATGATCGATGTGATTGAGCACGTCGTCGAGCGTAGCGAACGGGTATGGAACATCAACGATATATTGCGCTCTAAATGCAGCGGCCTCAGGTGCGTCGTCGTCACTTATACCATTGGCCTGCATGAACGACTCAAGCGCCGCTTGCATTTTACCGCGGTACTGATTTGCCGCCTCGGTTAGGAATGAACTCCCGTAATTGATAAAGATAACCCCCTGGTGTTCTCCTAAAGTACGAATCATGTCGTCGTCCATGTTTCGTTCAAAACCCGGGGTAAACGCACGAGCACTTGAGTGACTCGCGATAACGGGCGCGCTGCTGAGTTCGATCGCTTCATAAAACGCTTCGTCAGAGACGTGGGAGATATCAACCATAATGCCAAGTTCGTTCATGCGTGTAATCGCGCTACGACCGAATTCAGTCAGGCCGCCCGCTGGTCGCTCTTCGTCGTAGGACGAGTCGGCAATATGATTACTTTCCGAGTGTGCAAGGGTGATGTAACGAATGCCGCGTTCAAAGAAGTAATCGAGATTGTTTAGGTCCCCTTCAATGGGCGCTCCGTTCTCCATGCCTAGGGGCAGAGAGATCAAACCTTGTTCAAAGTGTCGCTCGACATCAGACCAAGACGTTGCAATCGCGAACTTGGTTGGCGCTTGATCGACGAGCGCTTCAATCATATCGATCAGGTCGTCGGCTGTTTCTTTCGCCATGCCGAGCCGCTCGTGCTCTGCCGGGGTATAGATTGACATGAACGGAGCATTTAACCCGCCAACCACAGCGCGAGGATAGTCGAAGTCACCACGTTCAGTGGCATCGCCAACAAATTCGTAGTCTTCGCGAAGGCGATAAGGGACGTCGACATGAAGATCCGCAATGATGTTTTGTTGGGCAATTTCATTGGCCTTTGCCATCACGTCGTCGCTTTGATTGTCTTGCGGAGAACAGGCTGTGAGTGAAGCAAGCATCATGCTGCTAATTAAAATCTTTTTCATTACTGAGATCCTGTGAGTCGTTATATGTCTACTATGCCGTGTTTCCTATCGATTACTCAATAGTTTAATCATCACTTGGTTCGACTAATCAAACACGATACCCTAGCAATTCTGTTGTTGTCGTAGATTGAGATCTTTGAAATATGTCCGATTGGTTTACTCTGTTGCCGCCAGTGCTTGCGATTGTCATCGTACTTTGGCGAAAGGAAGTCATAAGTGCACTCTTGGTGGCGCTATTTTCGGCAGAGTTGATTGCGCTCATTGATGGCGGCTCTGCAGGAGTCATGTTGCCGTTGGCTGGTTTGGTCAACACTCTTGAATCGACGGTGGCGGTGATGTCGGATGGCTCGAACGCGCGCATTTTAATGTTCTCATTGCTCATCGGTGCGCTCCTCGTATTCATGCGCGAGTCGGGTGGGGTCGCGGCGCTGGTCAATCGACTAATCGATAAACGAATCGCTTCGACGCCACGCCGTGCGGGGTTGTTAACGTATTTCACGGGTATCTTTGTATTTATCGAGTCGAACCTGAGTGTCCTGACGGCGGGAATTCTATCTCGCGGGCTGTTCGATAAATTTAATATGAGTCGTGCAAGGCTAGCTTACATTATCGACAGCACCAGCGCGCCAGTTTGTATCCTAATTTTACTAAACGCATGGGGCGCATACGTCTTAGGGCTCATCTCGAGTTATGAGCTCTCGGCGTCGCCGGTCTCCGTATTGATCGGTTCAATCGCTTTCAACTTCTATGCTTGGTTCGCGCTCGCCCTTGTACTCTACACCGTGTTAACCGGTAAGGTTCACGGACCGATGACCAAGTCTGAACACGCCGTTTTGAAACACCGCGATGAACTGTCTGAAGAACAGATTAAACCGACCAAGGCACGGTTTATGTTGGTACCACTTATAACACTTATCGTCTCGATGATTGGCTTTATGGTGTGGACTGGCGATGGCTCATTAGTTAACGGGTCTGGCTCCAAGTCGGCGCTTTACGCCACGGTTCTGGCGTGTTTAGTCGCCTATATACAGTTGGCGCTAGCCCGCCGTTTTGGACATCGAGCCCTAATTGAACTCTCGTTTAAAGGGATGTCCGAGTTACTCCCTCTCGTGACCATCGTGTTATTAAGCTTGGCGTTGGGAGCATCGCTTCGTGAATTGGGCACCGGCACCTTCGTGGCGAGTTTAATCTCTGGTAACTTACCGATTTTTGTTGTCCCTGCGTTGCTGTTTATCGCCGGCGCGATTATCTCCTTTACGACGGGTACCTCTTGGGGAACTTTTGCCATACTTATTCCCATCGGTATGCCGCTGGTAGTGGCAACGGGTATCGAGCCATCACTTGTTCTTGCGGCCATTCTGGGTGGCGGGATTTTTGGCGATCACGCATCGCCGATATCAGATACCACGGCGGTCAGCTCGGTGGCATCGGGGTGTGATCTGCTTGAGCACGTTGAGACTCAAATGCCTTACGCGTTAACAGCGGCGGGGCTGAGTATTGTGTGTTACCTCGTCGCTGGATTGATTTGGAGCTAGTCACGCATATGTCCTCATGCCATGAACCCCCCAAAAAAGAGGAGTCCCACGGTTGCTGTGGCGTACCTGCTGCACCAGAGGCACCTTGGTGGCGTCATTTTGACTGGCTACTTTGGGTGTCGTTTGTCGGGGTGGCCATTGCGTTTGTAGGGTTTTATCTTGATTTTCACGTTGGCGCTCCAGCCTGGTTGAATACACTGATTACCTCCACGGTTGAACTCATGAACACCATGTGGATCGGTATTGCATTGGGTGTGATCGCCTTAGCGTTGTTGTCACAAGTTCCACGAGAACTCGTCATGAGTGCGCTCGGCACGAATAAGGGCAAACAAGGGATATTGCGCGCAACCATGGCGGGCCTTTTGCTTGACCTATGTAATCACGGAATTCTCATGGTCGGCGCCAAGCTTTACGAGCGCGGCGCTTCGATTGGTCAGGTGATGGCCTTCTTAATTGCCAGCCCGTGGAACTCACTATCACTCACATTTATTATGATTGCGTTAATGGGGTGGACCTGGACACTTGCTTTTATTGGTTTGTCTTTAGTGATCGCTATCATTGCTGGCTATGCTTTTGACGCGCTGGTGGCCCGAGGAACGCTGCCTAAGAATCCATATCAAATCACCGATATTGATCCAAACTTCAGTTTTTGGAAGCAAGCATCTGCGTCTTGGTCAAATACGACCATCGATCGCGAACTCATCAAAACGATGCTGGTGTCGGGTATTAAAGATTCACGTATGGTACTTCGCTGGATGCTATTCGGTGTTTTGTTAGCCTCTGCTATTCGAGCCTGGGTCCCAACGGAAGTCTTCTCGACCTATTTCGGTCCCACGATGATCGGTTTGTTTCTCACCGTGGTCGCCGCGACGATTATTGAAGTGTGCTCTGAAGGCTCAACACCGATTGCGGCCGACCTGCTTAACCGAGCGGGCGCTCCCGGGAACAGTTTTGCGTTTCTGATGACGGGTGTGTCGACGGATTACACTGAAATCATGGTGATTAGGGACGTGACCAAGAGCTGGAAAATCGCGTTATTCTTGCCACTGCTGACGGTACCTCAGGTGCTCATAATTGCGTGGGTTCTTAACGTATTTGTATAGTTGATTGCTGTCGCGATCTGTCATGATCCCAATCTTCATCTCAGCTAAAGTCAGAAGATCGGGCCGAAACCAAGAGGTAGTTATGTCGTATCATCAACGAGGTGTTGCTAAACACCTTGAATACTCTGAGCTAGAAGAGCGTCTGAATATAGCGACACACTTAGCCGGTGTAGTATTGTCGATCGTTGGTACGATCTTGCTGATTATCCGCGCATTCACTGAAGGCGACCTGACACATCAGGTGAGCTTTCCGATTTTTGGTTTCAGTCTTATCATTTTATATACGGCTTCAACGCTCTACCACTGGTCCACCAGTCCTGTGGCGCGACGCCGTTTGAAGGTGTTTGATCACGCGGCAATTTATCTATTAATAGCGGGTAGCTACACCCCATTCACGATTGCTGTTCTCGACGGGTGGGTAGGTTGGTTACTGTTCGGCATCATCTGGACGATGGCGGCCGTGGGTATCAGTCTCAAGTTGTTTTTTACTGGTCGTTTTAAGCTCTTGTCTACCGCACTTTATCTGGTGATGGGCTGGATGATTGTATTTGCAATCGGGCCTCTCATTGATACTCTGAAAGGCGACGGAGTGTTTTGGCTGACGGCGGGTGGCGTAGCTTATAGCATCGGCGCTATTCTCTATTCGATTAAACGGATACCGTTTAATCACGCAATCTTTCATCTCTTTGTTGTTTTAGGTTCGACTTGTCAGTTCTTTACGGTTTATAGTTTTATTATCTAACCTAAATTTGGATTCTGACTATGGCTGGAGCAAGCCTTTTCGCGCTACTAGATGATATCGCAACGGTGTTAGACGACGTCGCCGTCATGACAAAAGTAGCTGCAAAGAAAACAGCCGGTGTTTTGGGCGACGATCTCGCCCTCAATGCTCAGCAAGTACAAGGCGTTCGAGCTGATCGTGAGCTACCGGTGGTATGGGCAGTTGCGAAAGGCTCTGCGTTAAATAAGGTGATTTTGGTGCCATTGGCACTGGCGCTCGCCGCCTTTGTCCCTTCGCTTATCAAACCACTGCTCATGTTAGGCGGTGCATTCCTCTGTTTTGAGGGCGTAGAAAAACTCTGGCACTGGATCGCGCACCGCGCAGAGAAACAGCAAGACGACGCACTGCTAAAGCAAGCGCTTCACAACCCGAATGTCGATTTAAAGGCTTTTGAGCAAGATAAGATCAAAGGTGCGATTCGAACAGACTTCATCCTTTCCGCCGAAATTATCGTGATATCCCTGGGTACCGTCGCTACGGAGACATTATCAAAACAAGCCACTGTGCTGACTATTATTGCCTTCGCCATGACCGTGGGCGTATACGGCCTCGTCGCGTTCATCGTAAAGCTTGACGACATGGGGCTATATCTAGCTCAACGCGAGGGCGAATCCTCAATTCAACGTCTACTTCGATCACTGGGACTCGGTATCCTGGCGATTTGTCCTTGGATCATGAAGTCGCTTTCGGTGGTGGGGACACTCGCAATGTTCTTGGTTGGAGGCGGTATTATTGTTCACGGGTTCCCAGCCATCGACGCTTGGTTAATGAACTCTCCGCTCGGCAACGGACTATTCGTACAGATGTCGCTTAATTTGGTTGTTGGGGTGTTGCTTGGTGCGCTGGTGGTTATGATAGTCAGCGCCGTTACGAAGCTGTTTAGTCGAAAAGGTCAATCTGCGGGCTAGGTGGTTCGGGCGGCTCAACGGACTCTTCGAAGACGAGCGGTTCGCCAAATAGGTCGAATTGCTCTCGAGTCAGTTTAATCTTATTCATCTCTGCTTCTCGTGCGGCTTGTGCTGCCAATATGCGTTTGCGGCGCTGCTGGCAAACCTGAACGACAAGGTGACGTTGATATTCGCTGAAATCGTTCCAGCCAAAACGTTCTTGTCGGCTCCGTAAACACCCTTTGCAGTATCCTCGGTTGTTGTTTTCACACACACCGATGCAGGGGTTGGGGATTCTGAAGAGTTCGCCTTGGTCGATAATCATCACAGTCTAACCGTTGAGAGTTTCTAGAGTGTAACGGAAGAATGTGTGTTTCGACAATCAACAGCGCTCGGTCTCATTAATCGAGGCCCGAGGCGTGTTGATTTTTAGGCGAAGGCGAGCTGGGCTTTACGCGTTAGCTTCGTCGCGCAGAGAGCGACGCAAGATTTTACCAACGTTCGACTTTGGCAAGTCTGACCTAAACTCAATGTCCTTTGGAACTTTATAGCCGGTGAGTTCTTGTCGGCAGAAAGCGATCAGATCGTCCGCCGTAAGTGTGGGGTCTTTCGAGACGACATAGAGTTTTATTGCCTCTCCAGTCGTGTCACTTTTGACGCCCACAGCAGCGCATTCCACAACGCTGGGGTGGCCGTAAACCACCGATTCGACTTCGTTCGGGTACACGTTAAACCCTGATACAATGATCATATCTTTGACACGGTCTACGATGGTGATAAACCCCTCATCGTCGACTGTACCGATGTCGCCGGTTCGGAAGAAACCGTCTGGGGTAATTGCTTCGAGAGTGGCGTCGGCTTTATTCCAGTAACCCTGCATAACAATTGGTCCACGCACTGAAATCTCACCGGGCTGGCCCTTCTCAACTTCGTTGCCGTCGGCATCGAGAAGCGCGACATCAAGCGTCCGCAAGATTTTCCCTACACTGCCCAGTTTTCGAGCACCCGGAGCATTTACGGTAAGCGCTGAAGCGGTCTCCGAAAGGCCGTAGCCTTCTTGAATGTCGATACCCGTCTTGCTGCGCCATTCATCGGAGATTTCCTTGATCAATGCGGTGCCGCCGGCAATCACCGAAACGTAGCGACTGAAATCGACTTTGTCGAAATCTGGATGCGCCATCATGCCTTGAAATAGCGTGTTAACCCCAGCGAGGCCGCTGCCGCTGTAGCGAAGCATTTCAGCAAGTACGGAATCGATGTTACGTGGGTTCGGAATGAGTGCGGACATGCCACCGTTCAAGAACGTAGAGATCATCGACATCAAAAAGCCGTAAATGTGATAGACCGGCATCGGCGCAATCACGACTTCTTGTTCCTCGTCTTGTACGGGGAATACCTCGCGGGTGATGGTCATTGCTGCAAAGAAGTTGCCGTGCGTCAGCATGGCGCCTTTCGAGAGGCCTGTCGTTCCGCCAGTGTATTGGAGGGCGGCTAACGTATCCATATTGGCTATGAAATCTTCAAAGCGATAATCCGAACCCATCTTCTCGGCATCTTGCAAGGTGATATTCGTTCCGCATGGCCGATCGATAATCACGTGCTTGATGCCCGTTTCTTCAATTACTTTAGAAGTAGACTCGGCGAGGCTATCGGCGACGATGAGGGCAACCGCGCCCGAGTCATTAAATTGGTGCTTTAGCTCTCGGGCGGTATACAGTGGATTCGTGTTGACGATCACCATACCAGCACGGAGAACAGCCCACGTCGCGATGGCATAGTGATAGTGATTTGGCATCTGGATCGCGACGCGGCTACCGGGTGCGAGTTTAAGGTGGTTGCTTAAGTAGCTCGCAAGGTTTCGGCTGCGTTGATTAATTTCGGCAAAGGTTATCGAGTCTTCGCCCGTTGCGAAGGCGGTACGATCGGCAAATTCCCGAGATGCGTATGCAAAGTGATCGAGTAGGCTTTTATAGCCTTGGGTATTCAGCGTCGCCAGTCGTGATTTACAAATGATTGAGTAATCGGGGTTCATTCGCCACCTTCTTATTATCGTTAAAATCAGCGGGTAACGTTAACAAAAGTGATGCTCTCCGCGTGTCGCTAAAGAGACAAAATCGAGTGTGTTCAGGCGCTGGCGTGACGATGCCTTATGAATTTGTTTGTGAGTGTTTGCTTTCTGGGTAGAGTGCGCACAGTGTCAGTCTTGGTTCACTGACGTAACTGGCGGGTCCAGTAGCCCCGACCGATTGGTTGACGTTAAACACGTGCTCAATCTGACCGTTTCGCTTGATTGGAATGCGGTAACTTGCCATTGGATCGAGTTTGGCAGCCCGCGTAGGCCAGCTCGAAGACAGCAGATTTAAATCGTCGAGTAGCTTTAGTACGGCTTCAAAGCGGGCATCACCTGACAATAGGTACTCTTGTTGGAGGGCCATGCGAATCAGTGAGGCCGTGTTCTGGCGTAACTCTTCGTCGCTTTCGACTTCAAGGAGTTTAAAGAGCAGCACATAGTAATTTGGTTGGTTGTTGTCGGCGTCGAGTACTTCTGCCTCTCGCATCACTTCGAACCAAGCAGCATTCGCCAGTTGCACATCACCGTAACGATCGATGAGCGCGGCAGGCTGAGGCATTAGCGCATTCAGATTGAGTTCCATCGCATTGCGCAACCATCGTAATGACGGATCGGTTAAGTCACGCACCGGGTTTTCGGGGACAAAGCCAGCGGCTAACATGAGATGTGAGGTGTCGCGTTCGTTCAGGTTAAAGCGCGCTGCGATGGTTTTGACCATACTGAGGCTAGGACGAGCTTTGTTGTTCTCGAGGCAGCTCAAGTGACGCGTAGATGACGAAAGCTCAAGTGCAAGGGCCTCTTGGCTGAGTTGGTGTACCTCTCGCCAGAACTTTAAAAGTCGGCCAAACTGAGCGGTTTCGTGTGAGTTTGTCATCGTTTATTAAGGATCCAATGGCTGTCTTGACCTGTCAGGTCATGGACTATCTTAGCATGTAGAGCGACTATTTCTGCCATCTAAACGGACATCCCCTAGGATTTAATTATGCCGAACATTATCAATCAACGTGATCTCGACTTCTTGGTTTACGAATTTTTTAACTGTGAAGCGTTAACAGAGCGTGAACGCTACACCGAGCATAACCGCGAAACTTTCGATGCGACGATCGATCTTGCGCGACGTATTGCGGAAGACAAGTTCATGCCGATCCAAAAGAAGGTCGATGAAGTTGAACCGACCTTTGATGGCGAAACCGTCACCATGGTTCCTGAAATCAAGGATGCGATTGATACCGTTATTCAATCGGGTTTGGGGGCGACGACTGCCGACTTCGAGCTCGGTGGTATGCAACTTCCGTATGTAGTGTCTAGCGCAGCCTACAGCTACCTGACGGCGGCGGCGTCTACTACGTTGGGCTATGTGGGCCTAACGAACGCGAACGCCAATTTAATTGAAGCGCACGGTACTGCAGAGCAAATCGAGAAGTGGGTTGTGCCGATGCGCGACGGTCGATTCGCGGGTACGATGGCAATGACCGAACCAGGCGCAGGTAGCGGACTCGCCGACCTGACCACGACAGCTGATCGCGCTGAAGACGGCACCTACCGTATTCGCGGTAGCAAGATTTTCATTTCCGGCGGCGACCACGAAATCTCGGATAATATTGTTCACCTTGTGTTGGCGCGCATTAAAGGCGCTCCAAAAGGTGTGAAGGGCATATCCTTATTCATCGTGCCGAAGTTTATGGTGAACGACGACGGTACGGTGGGTGAGCGCAATGATGTGGCTTTATCTGGCCTTTGGCACAAGATGGGTGGTCGTGGTCACACCTCGACGTCTCTATCGTTCGGCGAAAAAGGCGGTGCGATCGGGTATTTGGTTGGCGAGGAGCATCACGGCCTTAAGTACATGTTCCACATGATGAACGAAGCGCGAATTTTGGTAGGTACGGGCGCAGCGTGTACGGCACTGATCGGCTATCAGTACTCGCTTGACTACGCGAAAGAGCGTTTACAGGGGCGTTTGTTATCAAATAAAAACCCTGAATCAGCACCCGTGCCCATCATCAAACATACCGATGTTAAGCGCATGTTGCTAACACAAAAAGCCTACGCAGAAGGTGCATTCACGCTCTGTCTATACGGTAGTTCGCTCTACGAAGATGAGAAGACGGCTGAAACACAAGAGCAACGCGACAAAGCGTCGCTATTACTCGATTTCTTGACGCCAATTATCAAGACTTGGCCCTCAGAGTACGGTCCTAAAGCGAACGACTTGGCGATTCAGGTGTTAGGTGGTCACGGTTACATGAACGAGCATCCGGTTGAAATGTACTACCGAGATAACCGTCTCAATCCGATTCATGAAGGCACGACCGGTATTCAGTCGCTCGACCTACTTGGTCGTAAAGTGCCAATGAATGGCTTTGCGGGCTACCAAGCGATGCTGGCTGAAATGCGCTCAACCATCGAAGCAGAGCAGGCTCGGTTGCCAGAACAATGCGATGCACTCGCGCGTGCCATTGCGCGACTCGAAGAAACAACCACCGCGCTAATGACGGTTGCCGCAACCGAAAATCCTGATCTTGCAATGGCGAATTCGGTCGAGTATCTAGACTTCTTCGGTAACGTGGTTGTTGCTTGGGTTTGGTTAAAAATGGGTGCGGTCGCCTCGAAGGGGCTCGATCATTTGTCACACGATTCGGACGAAGCGTTTTATCGTGGTAAGCTTCAAGCCATGAAGTTTTTCTTCGAGTATCAGTTGCCGAAGGTTTACGCATCGGCTGATTTATTGTGCTCAGCGAACCGTACAACATTTGATATGCAGGAAGATTGGTTTTAAATGATGAGTCAGCACAACTTCGATGTGGAAAAAGTGATCGCCCGATCACCTTGGTTTAAAAATCTCCCTAAGGAGCAGCAGGCGATTCTTGTTAAACACTCGAAAGTTGAAATGATCGAGGCCAACAGCTATTTGTTCAGCGTTGGCCAGTCGACCTCACACCTCTATTGCGTACTCAGTGGTTGGATTCGAGCGTCTGTTAATAGCGCCTACGGCGACGAATTCGCGCTCAATGATCTTCATGAGGGGTCGTGGGCCGGTGAAGCCTCGCTCTACAACGACTTGCCTCGGGTCATCGATCTGCAAGCAAAAGAAGATTCATGGGTGCTCAAAGTTCCGCGTGCTGCTGTGATTCGTGCGGGTGAAGCCTACCCATTAATGTATCGCGACATTTCACAATTCCAAGTAGCGCGGACGCGTGGCGTCTTCGAGTTGCTCGCAGGAATGGTGCTGTATCCATTAAAGTCGAGACTTGCAGGTCGTATGTTAGCCATGGCGCATGAATTCGGTGAAACGGTTGAAAATGGCGTTGCGATTCCGCAAAAAATGAGTCAGACCGATTTGGCACGTTTGTGTGTGGGTTCTCGACAGCGTGTAAACAAGATTCTCAGAGACTGGAGTGCTCGAGGCATTATTGCTCATGAGGGTGATTTCTACGTCATTACCAACATGGATGCACTGGCTGAAGAAGTCGAGGTCACCGAGGGTGAGTAGTCTCGGTGTCACTCACGTGACAGGGTGTAAACGCGAGTTTCAGATAGGCTCACGCCTCGATAATTAAAATGAATGACGGGACGGTCGAATGAAGTTTTCCACAAAGTTGAGCTATGGCGTTGGTCAGTTTTCTGATGGCGTTAAACAAGCCGCTTTTAACACCTTCCTTTTCTTTTACTACAATCAGATTCTCGGCCTGAGTGCCTCTCTGGCAGGATTGGCAGCGCTGGTTGCATTAGTGGTAGATGCGGTTTCGGACCCGATGGTGGGTCAGTGGTCCGATCGAATCAGAACTCGTTTCGGTCGACGCCATCCCTTCATGCTGGCGGGTATCGTGCCATTTGCAATTACCATGTACCTGCTGTTTGCGCCACCCGCGGGATTGTCAGAAACCACGTTGTTTTTCTGGATGGTCGGTTTTGCGGTGCTCGTTCGTATCGCGCTCACACTGTTTTTCGTCCCTCATTTATCGCTTGGTGCAGAGCTCGCTAGTGGCTATCACGAGCGTACTTCGCTGATTGGTTATCGTGTTTTCTTCACCTATTTCGGCATCTTGGCCATCTCCGTTATTGGTTTCGTGGTGTTCTTCCCGAACACGGAGACCTTTCCTAACGGCCTGATGAACGCCGACTCGTACCCCGCGTTCGGATTGTTTTGCGCAGTCGTTGGCGCGCTTGCGATGCTGGTGTCGACACTCGGCACAATGAAGTCGATCCCGACGTTAGCAACCACCACGGCAAACGATAGTGTTAAAAAACGCGGAGCGATCTTTGCGATCGCTGACGTGTTCACCGCACTTAAGCAAAAAGCGTTTCGAGTGGTGTTTACCTCGTCGTTGTATTTCAACTCGTTGGCGGGGCTTATCCAAACGCTCACAATTTACATTGCAACCTACATCTTCGGCTTCTCGCCAGAAACCCTAGGCATTCTGGCATTGGCCTTGGTCGTTGCGATTATCTTCGCCTCGAATATCGCGCAATTTACCTCGAAGCGAATGGATAAACGTGCTGCGGCAAGCTTGTGCGTTGTTATCGGTGCCTGCATTGCCGTGATTCCAACGTGTTTCTACTTGCTCGGTTGGCTACAGCCCATGGCAGAGGGAAGTAAGATCCTCTTCGTATTCTTGGCAAACGGCATTTCTCAAGCATTCTTTATTGCCTTTGTGATTCTCGTTGACTCGATGCTGACCGACTCGATCGATCAGCATTACCTCGACACCGGCAAGCGTGAGGAGGGGTTGTTCTTCGCGGCAAGAGCATTTGCGACCAAAGCCAGTTATGGCATCGGCGCGTTTTTAGCGGGTATCGCGTTAGAGATCATCGCTTTTCCGAAAGAAGCTGCACCGCAAGATGTTCCTGCTGAAGCAGTTTGGAATTTGGCGCTGTTCGCTGGGCCGGGTTGCTTGGTGCTATTCGCAGCCACCATGTTGTTTATTCGTCGGTTCCCAATCGACCGAATCGAGCATGACCGAATTATGGGTGAAATCGAGCGTTCAACCGACCGATAATGACCGATTAACCTCTTCGCGTTAGCTCACTCCGCGCCGCTGAATCTATTTAAACAGCGGCACGGCTTTATTGACTTATCCTCACCACTCTTTGATGATGGCTCTATCAATTACAAGGAGTTTCTATCGTGACCGAGTCAACAAGTCCAAGTTTTATTAAAAATTTAAGTGACGTATTCGCCAACCCAAGTGCGTTTAGTCAGCGTTTTTTCGATGCCAAGCCTGGCGTCATCATTCCCCTTGTACTCATGATTACCGCGATGATGGTAGTTCAGTATGTGTACCTGAGTAGCATGACATTCGACGAGTTTATTGCATTAAATCTTCGCGAGGTTGAGCCAGCCGCGCGAGCTGAAGCTCGACAAGGTATGCAGATGCTCGGTCAGACCGGCATAATCGCCATGGGCATGGTTAGTATTGCGATTATTATGCCGATCGTTATGGCACTGACTGCGCTCGTTTATATGCTCGCTAACCGTATTTCAGGCACGACCGAGCGTGGCTATGTTGATTGGTTCCGTGCGTCGGTTTGGTCGAGCTTGCCCGTACTTTTCTTGGCCGTCGGTGGTGTGGTTAACGTGCTGATTAGCGAGCCCGGTTCGATTGATCCGATGCTAATTTCTCTCACTAACGTGAACGGCCTTATCTTACAAATCCCATTTGGCGAGCCGGGTTACAAGCTTTGGTCGGCACTGGATCTTACGTCGTTCTGGAGCATCTTTATTCTATTTTCGATTCTGCGTGCGAACGGTCAATCGAGTGTTGCAGCTGTAATCATTGCAGCAATTCCAATGGCGGTTGGCGTCGCGATTCAGGCAATTTAATCAAATATGAAAAATTGGCTGATCATCGGCGCCATTGCGGTTGCCATCATTGCGGTTTCGGTGTTTCGAAGCGGTCCGAGCCGTGCCTCAGTTGAAGTCGAACTCGCCGAGGTTCAGCGCGGTCCGATCATGACGAGCGTCATTGCATCGGGATCACTGGCCTTTCGAACCGAAGTCAAACTGACCTCCGAAGTCATTGCTAAAGTGATTGAACTTAACGTCGAAGAGGGCGACCGAGTCGAAGAAGGCCAAATCCTAATGCGCCTCGATCCGGAGCAGTTCGAAGCGGAAGTCGAGCAGCACGCGGCTAATGTTCGCATGCAGCAAATCGCGATTGAACGACAAAACGTGTATGTCGCGAATCTCGAGCGTCGCTGGCAGCGACAGCGCTCGATGCGATCGGCCGGATTATCCGATGAAGAAAGCTTCGAAAATATCGATCACGAGCTTCAAACCGCGCGACTCGAACTCGATTCACGTCAGCAGAGTTTGACGCAGGCCAATGCGCTACTCGACAAAGCCACTAAATATCTCGATAAAACGGTGATCCGTGCGCCCATTGCGGGCATCGTGACGGCGCTCGACATCAAAGTCGGTGAGACTGTGATTTCGGGTACCACCAATATCGTGGGGTCATCGATGATGACCATTGCCAACCAAGACGACATTATTACCGAAGTCTTTGTTGACGAAGCCGATATCGCAGGCGTTGAAGTAGGGCAAGAAGCCGATGTTTACGCAGTGGCTTTCCCCGATACGGCGATGCGTGGTGTGGTGGAAACGATCGGCTCAACGGCTCGTAGCTACCCGGGGCGAAACGGTTTGGCGGTGAAAGTTAAGATTCGCCTAATCGACGATCAAGCGTCTTTACTGTCGGGGATGAGTTGTCGTGCCGAGATTTATCAAGCGGCCGCTGATGATATTCCTTTGGTTCCCATTGAAGCCGTCAGAACCAATCTCGATAGCACTACCGTGGAAAATTTTGTGTTCGTGGTAGAAAACGGTCTGGCTAAAAGAGTCTCGGTTGGGCTGGGCCCATCGTCCGATGAACTTCAGGGGATTGACTCTGGACTTGAGGGCGGTGAAACGATCGTTGTCGGTCCGTTTAGAGAGCTACAACGACTTGAAGATGGCGATCCAGTTGAGGCTGGTATAGATGACTGAGCCCGTTATTGCGCTCAGCAACATCAAAAAGCGCTACTTGCTCGGTGAGGAAACCCTCGAAGTTCTCAAAGGTATCGACCTATTGGTTGAAGCGAATGAGTACGTGGCGTTAACCGGGCCTTCGGGATCTGGTAAATCAACGCTGATGAATATTATTGGGTGTCTCGACACCCCAAGTGATGGAGAATATTCCCTCGCTGGGGTGTCGGTTGCCTCGCTCAACGAGAACGAGCTCGCGGAAGCGCG
>JABXIR010000171.1 GCA_013372965.1 Gammaproteobacteria bacterium | reverse complement strand
TTGATAGAGCGCACCTCGCACCGTTTGCGCGATCATCCAGTTGGCGATCTCTTCACTGATGGCTTCGCCGGACTTAGGATCGGTCACGTGGATCGTGCGCGTCGCATCGAGCGGTGTCGTTAGGGCGATCAGCTCATCGACAAATCCTGAGAAGCGCTCCGCACAGGCAGTATCGAGCATACACAACTGCTCTAAACGCTCTAGCGAAGTTTGGGCAGCTGCTGCGGTATGCAGCACCGAGCGCGCTTGGGGCGCAACGGCATCAAGAACCATTCGGTTAATCGCATCGGGATACCAACGTGCGTAGAGCAATGCAAAACGCGTACCCCAGCTACCGCCCCAAAGGTTGACCTTCGGTACACCTAATGCATTTCTAATTTCTTCAAGATCATCGACTGAACGCTTTGAATTGAGCTGAGATATGGGCCAAACCGCCATTTCATAGCACGACTTCACCTTGAGCTGCATCGCATCGAGGTCAGTTTGCTCATCACCCAAATCACACTGCCAAGCATTGGATTGACCGGTTCCACGTCGGTCGACAAATAACACATCGCTTGTTTGGTTAACCGACGACAATGGCCCAGAGATTAACACCGCCATCTCACTGGCGGCTTGTCCTGGCCCGCCCGCTAGCACAAACAGCGGAAGCGATTCTGGCAGCGGCTTAACCGCGGGTGCTCTAACCACATGTAGATTGGCATCATCGGAAGTTTGGAACGATGCGCACTCTAGCGCCGGCCTGACGTTGTCGACATAACAACGCTCAAATTGAAGGGTTTCAGATGCAAGCGCTTCGCTGAAATTCGCTACGGAAGCAA
This sequence comes from Gammaproteobacteria bacterium, assembly GCA_013372965.1. Taxonomy (GTDB): domain Bacteria; phylum Pseudomonadota; class Gammaproteobacteria; order Pseudomonadales; family DSM-25080; genus Umboniibacter. Next base: position 3,996 of record JABXIR010000171.1, on the reverse strand, counting down.
TGAGCAGTATGATCAGAGGGTTTATACTTCGATCCAATTGACGGTCACTCCTGATTGTTCAAACATGTCGATACTGACTTTGACTTTATCGCCCCATCGAGACATAAACTGGTCGTCTTGAGTTTTGCAGTAGACGGCAGCGATTCCGGTTTGAATAATCTTTGCCGCACAGGTTGGACAGGGAAAGTGGGTCACGTACATCTCGCAACCCGATAAATCGCGTCGAGCGTGGAGAATCGCATTTTCTTCGGCATGAATCGTTTTGAGCAATTTCACTTCTCGGGTGTCTGCCCCGGCAGAATCGCTAACGCCCGAAGGATAGCCATTGAACCCCAGCGAAACCACACGATTGCCCGACGTAATGACCGCCCCTACCTGAGTGCTTGGATCCTTGCTCCAAGAAGCCACTAGCTCGGCCATTTGAAAAAAACGTTCAGCCCACTTAGTTTTCATTTCTGACACCTCACGAAATAATCGCCCCTACTTTACCTCAAACCACCAGTCAGGTAACCACCTTTTATATTGGTTGTTTTGCCAACGATGATCCGCCAAGATCAAACGCCCTCTATGTTGCTCGCTTCGAATCAAACGGCCCGCTGCCTGAAGCACTCGGTTTAACCCCGGAAATTGATAAGCATAGGTAAATGAATCTCGACCAATATCGTCATATACCGACGCAATTTCACGAACGAATTCGTCCGGTGATGGCATGCCCATTCCCCAAATAACAACCGTGCCCAAAAACCCCACTTCGAAGTCAACACCCTCAGTTAATCCAGATCCCATCGGCGCCACCATGGTCTCTCCGGGTAGCCATTCGGCCAGCTGATCGTGAAGTGTTCGATGATTCGAGAATAAATGCACCCCTCCGAGTCGATCTGCGAGCTGGCGAGCCACGGTATAAGACGACACGACGATCAGCGTTCGCTGCAACTCACATAACTCGGCCAGTCGCCCCGCTAAGAGCTCCAGCCCAATGTCTCGGCGTTTAAAATCCCCGGGCACATCGACCCAGAACTCGACCTCCAATTGTTCAGTCGAGAATGGCGATGGTTGCTGATACAGTTGGGCGTTAGTTAAGCCCAAAACTTCCGCATAAAACGACATGGGTGTCAGGGTTGCGGAAAAACCAATCACCGATTGATATTCAGACCAAATTCGGCGCAGGTTTTCACTCGGGTCCGCGCAGTAAAATACCGTTTGCTCAGCTTGCCTTATCAGGCGATACCGACGATCGCATAACGAGGCCACTTCTCGCCACTTTACGAGCTGAAAGAATACGCTGAGGGCGATCCCATCGAGCTCGAGGCCCGGCGGCTTCTCCCGCTTTCGTTCAATAGCAGCGAGCAAACGTGACACCGAGTGGGTCAACGCTTCCGGTTGGTCGGCCGCCTGAGCATGCGTGATAATCTCCCCAACTAAGCGCGCCAAGTACGTCTGTGAGCCACGCCAGTTGGTACGAAGTTCTCTTAGGTCTGAGTGAATTAATTGCGCGCTGAAGCTATCTCTTGCCCGAGGTATGAGATTATGGAGCTCATCGATCATTAAGTGATCACTGCATCGGTTGATCGATAACAGCGATCCGCTATTGAGCAATACATTGTAATCAGCAATGATTAAATCAGACCAAGCTAAAAGCTCGCGCTGAACCGCATGAGCGCAGAGTTGATGTGCCTGCGCAAACTCGACCAACTCATCAATACCCCAAACTTTGGGTGTGTGCCAAAACGATTCACGAGCCAACTGCCAACGATCGTAAAAGCCCTGGCTGAACTCACAATCACCGCCTGTACATGAACACAACTGCTCACGCGCATGATAGTGAAGTACTTGAAGCGCGCCCGAGGCAACAAAGTCGAGTGCCTGAACGACCACCTTAGACCCAGAACGCTTTGCCGTCAGATAGGCGAACGACTCGTCGGGTGTCTCTGCCATATATTTAAGAGCGGGATAGAGTGCAGTTAGGGTTTTCCCTGCTCCCGTTGGCACTTCGGCTACGACCCGGTCACGATGTTTGAACGCTCGATAATACGCTGCAGCCAATTCTCGCTGCCCAACGCGAAATCGAGACTTCGGAAATTTTAGCTGAGCTAAATAAACCGCCTTCTGCCTCTGATGCGCTAACCGAAGCGTGTGCCAATGCACAAATGCGTCTATCAATGGTTCAAACAGCTGTGATAGTGTGTCCGCTGACGCTTCACGATCCGATGAGTCACTGGCTTCCGTTCGCACATTAACATGTACTAAACGCAGTCGGGGAACGTAACCCTCTCGCAGCAACCAGAGATATCCGTAGAGCTTCAACTGTAGCCAGTGCCCATGTAATACCTCCGGTGCTAATTGCTCCGGATCGCACCGCGTGGCCTTGACCTCGACGAGCGTCGCTTGCTCTTTGGAAAGATCAACAACGAGATCAATTCGGCCGTTTAGCTTTAATTCAATGTCGTGCCGATTAAACACAGCGGAGATTTGCTCTTCACGACTACTGAGTAGGCCGGCTGCCACTTGTTCAGCGCGCTCGCCGTCTTCGCTCGATGGCGGAGAGAAATGGCGACCCTCTACCTTGGGGTGCAAATCTCCAATACGAAAAAATCGGACGAACTCAACCACCGACGCGTCAATCGTCCGCATAGCTTACCCACAGTACCTCGGCACCAAACCCCAGTGAGTTGAGCGTCGATAACCAGCGCCGCTGATGATCCGAGAGCGTATCGCCGGGGCCTTTGACCTCGACAAAACGCCAGCACCCGGCGGTATCACGCACCACCAGATCCGGTTGCCCCGAGCGACGATTGCGCAAATCTTGAAACAAGTGTTTTAACAAGGCATCCAAACGCACCGCATCGACCTGACTCAGCCAGTCCTCGAGTAAGTTCTGGGGCAACACATGAGGCGACCACAGTGCGATGGAATAGTCTCTCAAGGAATTCCATCGGGCCAGCAAGATCGCTCGCCAGTTCGACGTCTGAAATAGCTCGGACACCTCCTTCATTACGTGAGTGCGTCGGGCAAGAAATTGATCCTCGAATAGATCGAGCGGGGCAAATTGAAACGGATTAATAAACGCACCGGGAATTTCCGCACTGAGTGCGGGCCAGTATCCCGCGACCCCCAGAGAATTGATCAGCTGATTCTCGGCGAAAAATGCCTGCTCTCCGGATTCGGTTAAGTGCTTGATAACCGCTGTTTCCACGCGATCACTCGAGCGGTTTAATATCATGTGTCTTTCCGGGAATTCGAATGCCTCGACCCGAGGCGAAACTGCGTCACTCACTCGAGATAATTTTTTAGAGAATCGCCTCGCGAAATCAAGCTCTGCATCCGTCTCGAGGCTTCGGCCTAGAAACGATTGTACTGCAGCTTCTACGTCACCCTTGGCCGTCAAGATACGAACCTGACGCTCCCAGGCGAAACTGGTGGGAGATACAGCAAACCATTCTAGAGCGTCACTGAGACGCCCTCGCCGCTCGAGCTCGCGAGCGACTCGATCGTTGTGTTTGTTCGCTCGACGCTGATAGAGCGGATCGTGGGCAATAGCCTCGACCAGGTAGTTTGAAAGCTCGTCGTCAGCCAACCGCTTCCGATGATCGAAGAAAGACTGCCCTTGCTCAGCAAGCTTTAAATGCGCCTCTATTTGCGAGGTGGATTCAAAAAAACTGAGACTCCGATCAACAGACCAATTGGGCGGGCGACGAACACCTAAATCTCGAAGTACAAAGTCGACCAATGATTGTCGGGTATTGCCAAAAAACAACAGCTGAGCGACTGACACCTCACGCTCTAGTCGGTTTTCAACAATACCGATGCTCCGGGATAATTTACCAACGTTAACGTCCTCAGCGCTCAACAATAGATCGACGGCCTCTCGCTTAGTGTTAACCGTTCGCTGATATTCTGTTTCGACGAAACTCACTAACTCGGCCTTCGTCGCCAATCGACACACGACCGCTCTGTCTCGCGTTCCTTCGGAGACGAATTGAGCGGACACCAGTTCAT
>JABXIR010000146.1 GCA_013372965.1 Gammaproteobacteria bacterium | reverse complement strand
GTCCATGTCGCCGAGGTGATCTTCGTCACCAAGGATGTCGGTAAGAACTGCAAAACCGTCGTCTTCTTTTACGAGACCCATTGCGATACCCGCAACTGGTGCCTTAAGAGGAACACCTGCGTCCATCATCGCAAGCGATGAACCACACACAGACGCCATAGACGATGAACCGTTAGATTCAGTGATCTCAGATACCACACGGATGGTGTATGGGAATTCTTCTTCGTTTGGCATAACCGCAGCAACACCGCGACGAGCTAAACGACCGTGGCCAACTTCACGACGACCAACACCACCCATACGACCTGCCTCACCTACTGAGTAAGGAGGGAAGTTGTAGTGCAACATAAAGTGATCGCGGAACTCACCAGAGATCGCGTCAACGATTTGAGAATCACGAAGTGAACCCAACGTGGTTGCGACGATTGCCTGAGTTTCACCACGAGTGAACACTGCAGAACCGTGAACGCTTGGCAACACGCCAACTTCGCTACGGATTGAGCGAACGGTGGTGGTGTCACGACCGTCGATACGTGGCTTGCCGTCAACAACGCGACGACGAACGATACGCTTCTCAAGTTTGCCGAAGTAGCTGCGAACGTCGCCTTCTTCGAAGTCACTTTCTTCGCCCGCAAGCGCTTCAACCGCTTCGTCACGAAGGTTATTAAGTGCTTCAGTACGCTCTTGCTTGACCGTTACTTGGTAAGCGGCTTCGATCTTGTCGGCAAACTGCTCTTGCATTGCTGCAGTAAGCGCTGTGTTTTCTTCCGCTGGCGCCCAGTCCCAAACTGGCTTACCAACTTCTGCCTTAAGGGCATTGATCGCATCGATCACAGCTTGCATTTCTTGGTGGCCGTAAAGAACTGCACCAAGCATGATGTCTTCAGGAAGCTCACTCGCTTCTGATTCAACCATGAGTACTGCATCACGAGTACCAGCAACTACCATGTCTAGCTCAGATTCTTTGAGCTCTGAAAGACTTGGGTTTAACGAGTAGCCTTCAGCTTCAGTGTAACCCACACGTGCGCCACCAATCGGGCCAGCAAATGGGATACCTGAAATTGCCAGAGCGGCAGACGTGCCGATCATTGCAGGGATGTCTGGGTCGACTTGAGGGTTTGACGATACGACAGTACAAACCACCTGAACTTCGTTCATGAAGCCATTCGGGAACAACGGACGAATAGGACGGTCGATAAGACGCGATGTTAGCGTTTCTTTTTCTGATGGACGACCTTCACGCTTCAAAAACCCACCGGGGATCTTACCGGCTGCGTAATACTTTTCGATGTAATGGACCGACAACGGGAAAAACGGCTGATCTGCTTTCGCGTTTTTCGCGCCAACAACCGTACACAATACTACTGTGTCGTCCATAGAAACTAGCACTGCACCCGTTGCTTGACGAGCCAAACGGCCGGTCTCTAGGGTTACGGTGTGCTTACCGTATTGAAACTGTTTGATTACAGGATTCACATTCTCTTCCTTCAATTGACAAAAACAACAACGGGCGCCCATGCGCCCGTGTTGTGACTGATTTTAGCGACGCAAACCGAGACGCTTAATCAAGTCGGCATAACGAGCTACATCTTTACCCTTTAGGTAATCCAGCAACTTACGACGCTGGTTAACCATGCGGATAAGGCCGCGACGGCTGTGGTGATCTTGCTTGTTACCAGCAAAGTGACCTTGTAGCTTGTTGATGTTGTGCGTAAGGATTGCAACCTGAACTTCCGGAGAGCCAGTGTCGCCTTCGCCACGCGCGTAGTCAGCTACGATAGCTGCTTTTTCTGATGGACTTAAAGCCATGTTTAATACTCCAATAATATGCCAAATATCAAGCCTGACCGCGCATATTCACAGACAGGTTCGCCCTTTCGGGAGGATGCCTTTCGGCGGTTTACTGAGCTACTAAACGCCGTGGCGCTAGTAACCCATCTTCGTTAACTTCCCCAATTCCGAGGAAATTACCCGATTCATCTGCAATTCTAACCCAATCGCCCGCATCGGCAATACGAAGAATTGCATTATCTTGCACAGGTTGACCCTGACGCAAATAATAAGTCGCTGCTTCGTTTAATACAACTTTTGGTAGATGATCTACCGCTTTTTCTATCGGAATGAGTAGGTGATCGAGTGCTTCTGCACGTTCTTCACCACGAAGTTCTGATAGTTGCTCTAGTGTGTGACCTTGGCTCTCGTGGAAAGGACCCGCCTGAACACGATGTAAACCAATGGTGTGCGCGCCACAACCGATCGCTTCGCCGATGTCTTCGACTAGGCTACGGATGTAGGTTCCCTTAGAGCAATGAACGCGAATTTCAGCCGTTGGATACTCGCCCGCTTCGAAGCTGATGAGTTCAATATCAAAGATCGTGATATCGCGTGCTTCACGCTCAACCGTTTTACCTTCACGCGCTAGCTTGTAGAGCGGTACGCCGTCGACTTTTAACGCCGAGTACATAGAAGGAATCTGCTTTTGATCGCCTTCGAACTTGGTTAAGGTTTCACGAACCACCGCTTCGGTGAGCTCCGGTGCAGGCGTATGATCACGCTCTTCACCTTCAGAATCACCGGTTTCGGTGCGAACACCGAACTTGATCTTCGCTAAATATTCTTTGTCAGCGTCGAGCAAAAACTGCGAGAACTTAGTGCCTTCGCCAAAGCAAATTGGCAGTACGCCAGTTGCTAATGGATCGAGGCTACCCGTGTGCCCTGCTTTTGCTGCAAACAACAAACGCTTCGCTTTTTGCAATGCATCGTTTGACGTTCCACCCAACCCTTTGTTGAGCACTAAAATACCGTTTACTTTTCGTCCGAAAGGACGTCTGCGCCGTCTAGCCACGAATTACTCCTCGTCACGGCGATCGTTTTTTACTGCACGATCAATTAAATTCGATAGGTAAGCACCAGAATGCACGCTTTTGTCGTAATGGAAGCTAATTTTTGGCGTGGTGCGCATGCGATGCGTTTTACTTAACAACGTTCGCAAATAACTCGCCGCACCGTTTAACACGGCCAACGCTTCTTTGGTGGCTTCTTCGCCTTCTAGGCCCAAGAATGTTACGAAAACCTTAGCGAAACTAAGGTCACGAGTAACTTCAACATCAGTGATGCTGACCATGCCAACACGAGGATCGCGTAGCTCTCGCTGAATAATCTGCGAGAGCTCCTTTTTTAGGAAATCGCTAACTCGGTCTGTACGTGCAAAATCTTTCGACATAAACCTACTGCTTACAAACTACGCTTAATTTCTACAACTTCAAAGACCTCGATTTGGTCTCCTACTTTCACGTCGTAGTTCTTAACACCGATACCACATTCCATACCGTTACGAACTTCTTGTGCGTCGTCTTTAAATCGACGGAGCGACTCGAGCTCGCCTTCGAAGATAACCACGTTATCACGAAGTACACGAATTGGTTTAGAACGATAGACCGTACCTTCCGTTACCATACAGCCAGCAACCTGGCCGAACTTCGGCGAACGGAACACGTCACGAACCTCTGCGATACCGACGATGTCCTCACGGAACTCAGGCGCAAGCATGCCGCTTAGCGCTGCCTTCAGATCGTCTAACAGATTATAGATGACTGAGTAGTAACGAATCTCAATACTTTCGTTCTCTGCGGTACGACGTGCCGTTGCATCTGCACGAACGTTGAAGCCTAGCATAATTGCGCCAGCTGTCACCGCGAGGTTGACGTCAGTCTCACTGAAACCACCAACACCGCTTGATACCACTTGGATCTTAACTTCATCGTTACCAAGATCAGCAAGCGCTGCAAGGATTGCTTCGAGAGAGCCACGGACGTCGGCTTTAACAACCACTGGCAGTGTCTTTCTCTCGCCGGCTTCCATGTCCGCGAACATGTTTTCAAGCTTCGCCGCCTGCTGGCGAGCCAACTTCTCATGACGCTCACGCTCATGACGGAACTGAGCCACCTCACGAGCACGACGCTCGTTAGGAACAACCATGAAGTCATCACCCGCTTCAGGCGTACCATCAAGACCTAAAATCTCGACGGGAATTGAAGGGCCCGCTGACTCTACCGGTTCACCGTTTTCGTCTAGCATCGCACGAATACGACCGTACTGCTGACCTGCAAGCACGATGTCGCCTTTATTCAGGCTACCCGCTTGAACGAGAACCGTTGAAACTGAACCACGACCCTTGTCGAGACGAGATTCGATGACCACGCCACGCGCTGAACCAGTCGCAATTGCAGTCAGTTCTAGAACCTCTGCCTGAAGCAATACGGCTTCAAGTAGCTCGTTAATACCGTCACCAGTGTGCGCAGATACAGGGACGAACATGGTGTCACCGCCCCAATCCTCTGGAATAACTTCGAGTGCTGATAGCTCGTTTTTAACACGATCAGGATCAGCCGCTTCTTTGTCCATTTTGTTGATTGCAACAATCAGAGGAACGCCTGCCGCTT
>JABXIR010000258.1 GCA_013372965.1 Gammaproteobacteria bacterium | reverse complement strand
GCGATGTTCTCAGTGCAGAACTTCCTTCTACCGGAAAAAGACGTCATGCCGATGCACTGCGCTGCTAACGTCGGCGAAGCGGGCGATGTGTGCTTGTTCTTCGGTCTTTCGGGCACGGGAAAAACGACGCTGTCTGCTGACCCTACTCGCTACCTCATCGGTGATGACGAGCACGGTTGGGCAAAAGGCTCGGTATTTAATATCGAGGGCGGTTGTTATGCTAAAACCATCAACCTGTCGCAAAAGAACGAGCCTGTCATTTGGGACGCAATCCGCTTCGGTGCGATCATCGAGAACGTTAAGCTAGACGACCAAGGCGTCGCAGACTACGACGACACCTCGCTTACCGAAAACGGTCGTTGTTCTTACCCACGCTCACATGTTGAGATGCGAGCCGAGACAAATTCTGGTGGTGAGCCAGGCGCAGTGATCTTCCTAACGTGCGATGTATCAGGCGTACTGCCCCCAGTATCGGTTCTTAGCAAAGAGGCTGCCGCCTATCACTTCTTGTCAGGATACACCGCGCGCGTAGGCTCGACCGAGTTGGGCGCCGCGGCTGGCATTAACCCGGCTTTCTCAACGTGCTTCGGTGCGCCTTTCATGCCGCGCCCTGCCGGTGACTACGCAGAGCTTCTTATGAAGCGCATTGAAGAATTCGGATCTAAAGTCTACCTCGTCAATACGGGTTGGACAGGTGGTTCTGGTGCGCCAGGGGGCGAGGGCAAACGATTCCCGATCCCAGTCACTCGCGCAGTGATCGCGGCGATTCAGAATGGAGATCTTGAAAAAGCGCCTACCGAGCAAATTCAGGGGCTTAACCTGACGATCCCAACCGAGGTTCCTGGCGTCGATTCAATTTACCTCAACCCTCGTAACACATGGGCAGACAAAGCAGCGTACGACGAGCAAGCGTCGAAGCTTGCCAAGCTGTTCGTTGAAAACTTTAAGAAGTTTGATGTTTCTTCGGACATCATTGAGGCTGGCCCAACGGCATAAGCTTTAATTTTCAAAAAAGCCGTCGTCTAGACGGCTTTTTTTTTCGCAATTCCCAAATATTTTTCTAATCTAAGAGTTAACCCACTCAATAAGAAAAGCTAAGGGAGTGCATGGAAAATTTTTTCCGCTCTGACTGGATGCCACACGGTCACTGTTTTTTATGGGATCCTGCGATCCTCTGGCCCACCGTGATTGCCGACATTGCTATTGCAATCGCCTACTTCTCGATTCCACTTGGGATCGTGGCAATCATACAAAAGCGCTCCGACGTCAAATTTCGTGGTGTGATCTGGCTGTTTGCTGCATTCATTTTGCTCTGCGGGCTAACACACGTCGTTTCAGTCGTTAACCTTTGGAATGGCTATTACGGACTGCATGCGATCGTTAAAGTGCTTACCGCCGTGGTGTCGGTCTTTACTGCCATCGCGCTGTACAAGCATCTCAACTATTTTGTGACGCTACCAACACAACAAAAAATACTCGAGATCGAACAACGCAACACTGAAAACATCCGCACACAACTTCATCTAGAAGCGCGCGAAAACGCCCAGAAGTTGTTAAAGCAGGTGTCTCTTAACCTTCCATTGGGCATGATCATCATCGACTCCGACAGCACGATCATATTCTCGAATTCTCGGGCCGGCGTCATCTTTGGCCTCTCTGTAAACGAATTAGACAAACGTAACCTGCGAGAGTTTATCAACCCCGAAGCACTCAATGTGCCGCAAAGTCTAGGCCACAGGCTGGAACCAGAGGTCGAGACCAATACCTCCACTTACGTAACGGGTCGAACCCACAACGGAAAAGAAGTCGAGCTTAAAATCAAGGAATCCCAGTTTGACATAGACGGCGAGCCCCACACGTTGGTTATGATCGAGCATGCTCGACCGTTAATTCCTAAGTACGAACAAACAAACGACGAGTTCAAACGAATCGTTAATGCGACGGCTTTAAGCGACGTCGGTGTTTGGGAGATTAATCTATCAACAGACGAATTTTGGTGTAGTGAGAAATTTTGTGACCTGAGCTTCTTAGATGCATCGATCAGCAACACCCTTGACGACTTTCGACACAATATTTTTTCAGAGGATCTCGATGATTTCGATCAAGCTCTTTCAAACCACCGAGACCATGGAGCGTCGTTGGACGTCTGTGTTCGGGTAGTCAACGATAAAGCCGACACATCGTGGGTGAGAATTAGTGGCGAATCCACGCCAAATGAGGAAGGGGAGACTGGTTACTTATCAGGAACCATCTCAAATATTCAGCCACTGAGAGAGCTTGAAGCTCACGTAAACCAACAAAACGCATTTCTTGAGCAGCTCTACGCCCGCTCTATTTCGGGGTATTACATTCTAGATCTGCGGACTCAGCGAAATACCTTTATCAACGCGGAGTTCACGAGGATTACTGGCTTAACCCTTGAAGAAGTCAACAAAGCTCAAGCCGACAACACATTCGGGCTATTCCACCCTGATGATCGCGCGAGGGTCAAGCAGCACTTGGCTCGGATGATCGATTCTAAAAACGACGAGCCAGAAGAGATTGAGTGTAGAATCCTCAACAAAGCAAAAGGATGGGTTTGGTGCTTCTCACGCGACGCAGTCTTCAAACGCGACATTAACGGGGCGCCCATCGAGATTCTAGGCTCGTTTGTCGATGTCACCGACCTTAAGGCTCAGCAAGAAGAGACGGCGCAATTGTCAAAACGTTACACAGAGATTTTCGAGCAAGCAGCCGTTGGGATTGCCCGAATTGGTCCGACAGGGCGTGTACTCCAGGCGAACAAAACGCTTAGTCTGATCAGTGGCTATGATCCCGAAAAACTGGTCACGCTAACGGTCGACGACCTGAGCTTCCCCGATGACCGCGAGCTCGGTCGTAGTGAGAGAGCCCGAATAGCCAATGGCACGCTGGCGAACTATCAACTCGACAAACGCATGCTCCGCGCAAACAAAGAGGTCATTTGGGTTAAATTGACGGTCACCGGCGTTCTGAAAAACGGTGTATTAGAGTATTTAATTGCAGTCGTCGAAGACATCACCGAGCAAAAACTGACCGAGTTTTCCTTAACCCAATCTAACCAAGCACTCGAACGGTTTGCCTTCGCAGCTTCACATGATTTGAAAGAGCCTGCTCGAAAGGTTGCAACGTTTACGAGCGCGCTGATACAGCGGTTCGGAGAGACCGATGTAGACGAACAAACCCAATATGAGCTC
>JABXIR010000115.1 GCA_013372965.1 Gammaproteobacteria bacterium | reverse complement strand
GTTGCACCAACCCGAAAAACTTTGATGCCCAGATCATACCCAGCAGCCACAGTGCTGCTGCTATGGCTGGGTGAAGATAAGCTTCCAATACAGTAAACCAGCTACTCAGCGCTGTAATTGTTATCAGCAGGCCAAGGCCTTCAATCGCTTTCAGTGGCTTCATCGTCGCGACCTCTTTACCAACACCACACACCCTAGTGCCATCACCGTATACACAATGACCAACCAATGACCAAGGTACTCGGTGCTGAACGAGCCAATCATGCCAAATGTGGCGCAGGCAAAACACAGCGCTGGAAGGTAGCTAAATTCGAACATCTCTTGTGCGATCTTTCGCATCGATTCTCCCCTGATAATTGTCAATACGCGAGGGCCAAAGCCCCCGCGGAATGATTGATAGATAAACCTTAACTCGCTTCTGGTTTGGTTTCGTCGGGTTCTTGATCGGGCTCGCTCAGACCATCAAGAAATTGCTCGGTCTTTTCGGCAACGTAACCGCCTAAGACCCCAGCAAGAAATGCGCCTCCGATGGCCACGATTAAGCGACCGCCAGTGACGTCGTGAAGTTCAGAATGGCTTAAGTCGTTCATAATCACTCTCCATCTTCTGCTAAATATGTACCGACTGCCGATCCTACTGCGGTCGCTGTAACGACCGCTGCTGCGGTCACATAAGGACTTACGGCCGATGCCAGTTGCACCGCAAGCATTACCGTAACGGGGTTAATCAAAATACCGCCGTTGACTGAATCCATTTGTTCTTGGGTTAATGTGTTCATTATTTGTCCTCACTGTGACGTTTGATAATTGGATGGGTGAATTTGCCCGGTTAAACGCTCAAACTCGGCAATTTCGGTGTCCATGAGCAATTGCTCAAGTAGCGATTCTTGCCCGCCCGAAACGTTGCTGAGTTGGTCTTGACTGATTTTATTCATGGTTCCTCCTTGGATACTTCAATGGATTAAGGTGACGCAGTGGCGTCTATTACACGGTTATTCGGGTTGCAGTCCTTGAGCCGTAAGTCGAACAGTCGATGTCGCAAACCGGCCCATATTGGATCCGTGAGATACGGCGAGGATGGTAATTTCGGTGCGCTTTAGCACAGTAAAGATTCGTTGTTCTAACTGGCTATCGAGGTGGCTCGTCGCCTCATCTAACAACAGTATTTGAGGCTTCCGATAGAGGGCCCTCGCTAGAAATACGCGCTGAAGTTGCCCTGAAGACAGTACTTTTTCTGCATCATGAGCAGGCGTTGCTAGGCCGAGTGGAAGCGCCTGCAAACAGTGCAGCAACTCGCAGTATTCAAGGACTTCGCGAAGCCAACTCTGATCAACGTCATCGCTGAAGGACACGATATTTTCAGCCAGGTTGCCCGCGATTAAACTGTCGAGCGGGGTCACTGAGGTAATCACCTTTCGAAGATCAGGGCGAGGGTCGTTTCTTAGCTCGACGCCTCCGACAAATAGCGTTCCAGAACTCGGCTGCTCGCACTGCATAAGCAACCGTAACAGTGACGACTTACCGACACCCGAGTCACCTTTTAGCCAGAGCCACTCGCCATGATCGAGACGTAGTGACACATCGCGAAAGATGGGCTTCCGATGGTTCGTGGGTTGATACGAGACGTCATGGATACTTAGGGAGCTGTCGGTTTTGATCAGAGGCGTGGCGAAACGCTCGCGCCCCTCCGCTGTAATATCACAGAGACGCGCGTGATGCATTTCAACCAATCGCAACTGAAAGATGCGATCGACGGCTGTCGCAAGGCGGTCACTGAACAGCTTTCTGTAAACGGTGTAAACGACCAACTGACCAATACTAAGGCCGCCTGAGAGCACCAAGCTCGCCGCAATGTAGGTACCCACCAACATTTCTATCGAGAGGACTAACTGTTGCGCATTGCGCATGATCGAACTGATTAAAAGCGCTTTGTACTCGTAAGACACTGCGAGAGAGAAAGCATCGCGCCATCGGCGAACCGCGTTTGCTTCGACCCCCAAACACGAAATACTGTGAATTGATCGAACCGACGCCACATACTGGGTTTGCGAGTCGGCATGATGCTCGATCGCCTGAAGGTTAGATTCTTTAAATGGTCTAAAACACAGCGAGCGGATGATCATGACTAACGTAAATGCCACCAGTGCCGAAAATCCCAAAAGAGGCGATAGCGACAGCAAAATCACACCCACTAGCAGCACAAAGAAGGCATCGATTAATAGCGGAAACACGTTACTGAGTAATAGTCGCTTAAGCTCGTCAAGCGACGTAAAACGAGACATAAGATTGCCGACACTGCGGTGTCGAAAAAAACGCAGCGGTAAATGGATCAAGTGATCGAAAAGTTCGCCACTCAACTGTTTACTGAGCGCTTGATTGAAGTGCGCAAACGCCCACTCATAACCGAAACTAAAGAGCTGACGAATCACCACGACGATCGCGAACAACACTGATATCGCGACGACAAAGTCCAAGTCGGCAAAACTCACGCCACGATCGATGATTAACTGCAAGTGAAATGGCATCGCTAGCATAAGTAGCTGAACCAACAAAGAGGTTACCAATAGCCCCGCAAGGTTTAACCAACTCGCTCGACTCAGTTTTGGCAGCTTTTGAGTCTCTCGAGGCTGCCCGAGCGATAGCTGAATGGGGCGCTCAAGATCGAATTCGAGTGCCACTCCAGTAAACTTGTGATTACCACTCTGCCAGTCGATAAACCGTTCACCTTGCGACGGATCAAGAATGCATAACCCCTTGCGCTTGATCTTCTTGAGTACCACAAAGTGATTCATCTGCCAGTGAAGAATGGCAGGGAGTTTTAACTTTTTTAGATCACGGAGCCTCACGCTGTAAGCGCTAGCCGAAAATCCCAACTGTTCTGCTTGATTGACTAACTGCGCGGCAGTCGAGCCAAATGGCGCTTCTCCCAAGCGTTTTCGTATCCGTTGTAAGTTACTAAAGCCGTCGTAGTGATTTGCAATCATCGCAAGGCAGGCCAAGCCGCACTCGTTCTGTTCACCTTGAGCGATCCATCTCATAAGCGCACCTGCCAATTGTTGATCCGTTCACGCAGGTAGTTCCATGCCGTCGTTTTGTGAAACTGAAAATAGACCTCAACGCCGTCACCGTCATTGACTTCGCGACTCGCAGCATCGACCCAATCAAGCAGTTCGAGATCCACCGAGACCAACCTTTGATGTTGTTCTGTGACTGGGCTCGAGCCCACCTGAAATACTTGTCCGCGCTGCCATGTTGAGGCGGCTTCGTTGAATCTTCGATAGCGCAGCATGGCATGCTGACCGAGTTTGATTCGTCGGGCGAGATCAACATCGAGCCATACTCGAACGGTTAACGAGATCTGATCGGGTCGAACAATCGCCATTAAGGCACCCCGCTCGACCCACTCTCCCTCGCGAATGAGCAACTGATCAACGACGCCGGTTATGGGTGAAGCATGCTGTCGATAACGCTCTTCCGATAGCTCAATGTGTTGCTGCTGCAGTGTGTACACGGTGTCTTGATGATCAAGGCGCGCTTGACTTAATTGGGCCTGTATTTGAAAGCCGTATTGCTCTCGCTCTCGCACCCGTTGGTTAACTACATTAAGTTCAGTTACCGCAACGGCCAATCGCTGAAGCTCAGCACCGAGCTCCGAAAAAGAGCGGTCTAGAGCGAGTCTTGAGATAGCACCTCGCTGATGCAAATGTTGATTTTGTCGATGTCGGTTTGACGCGATTTGGTAGTTCATCAAGGCCACTTCTCGCCGAGCTGAGAGTGTTTCCGCTCGCTCCAGTAGCAGTTCGACCTCTTCTTTTAGCGACTGTTGTTGCTGTAACGCCACCGCCTCCCGTTGACTGAGCCGTAGATTAGTATGACTGTGGCGATCGGCCAGCTGCTCAATTCTGTAGTGAAACGCGTTTTGATTTGCGTAGAGGTCTTGATCGGCAATACGAAGAAGTGTCTGACCACTATTAATCGATTGCGCTGAACGGACTGCGACATCGGCGATGTATCCTGAGCGGGAAGCTCTGATCTCGGCACTCGGTTGACTCGACAGGACCACGCCCTCGAATACCCGACTGTCGGAGAACGGCAAATAGAATATAGCCCAGATGATACTCACAACGGCCGACAGCGCCGCGAGATAAAAGTAGCGAGACAACTTCGGGCTTCGATAGCCAAGTAGCGGGGCAAATTGGTTTTGCTGAGCGGCAATAGCAGCGGGTCGATACATAACAGATGCTCTCAATTGATTTGAGAGTTCACATTACTGAATCGAGAGGTTTTAGCAGACCGCTGAAATAGGGAGGAAATCGCGCCGCAGCTAGACTACGGCGCTTTGACTAATCGTTACTTCGGTTGAATCGGGTAATGCGCTGGGTAAGGTAGTTTTGCAACACCTGTTTCGATCGCTGCCTTCGCGACCGCATCAGATACCACCGTCAGTAACCTCGGATCCATCGGCTTTGGAATGATGTACTCTTTCCCTTTTACCAACGACTCGACTCCGCACGCGTCCAAAACCGACTGAGGCACCGGCTCGCTCGTTAGATCTGCGATCGCCTTCGCCGCCGCTAACTTCATTTCGATATTGATTTCACGTGCTCGAACATCGAGTGCACCGCGAAAGATGTAAGGAAAACCGAGAACGTTATTCACCTGATTTGGGTAGTCTGATCGACCGGTTGCCATAATCAAGTCCGAGCGCGCTGCCAGCGCAATCTCCGGCTTGATTTCTGGGTCTGGGTTTGAGCAAGCAAACACGATTGGATTGGGTGCCATCTTCATCAACTGAGCTTCGGACAATAAGTTAGAGCCCGACAGTCCCAAGAAGATGTCTGCGCCTTCAAGAGCGTCATCGAGTGTTCGACGATCGGTTGCGTGTGCAAACTGCTCTTTATACGAATTTAAATCGTAACGATCGGAGTGAATGACGCCTTTGCGATCAAGCATGAATACGTTTTCAAGCTTGAGTCCTGCCGCCATCAATAGGTTGGTACAAGCGATCGCAGCAGAGCCTGCACCCAAACAAACCATTTTAGCGTCTTCGATGCGCTTGCCCTGCACTTCTAATGCACTGAGCATGCCCGCTACCGTTACAATAGCCGTACCGTGTTGATCGTCGTGAAACACCGGAATATCACAGGCTTCAATGCAGGCTTTTTCGATCTCAAAGCACTCAGGGGCTTTGATATCTTCTAAGTTAATGCCACCAAAGGTTCCCGCGATACGAGTGATCGTCTCAATGACTTGCTGAGGGTTTTCGGCATCGATCTCGATGTCGATCGAATCGATATCAGCAAAACGCTTAAACAACAGCGACTTACCTTCCATTACCGGCTTCGATGCTAACGGACCTAAATCACCCAGACCAAGAATCGCCGAGCCAGTAGAAATGACGGCGACAAGGTTGCCTTTCGCAGTATAGCGATACGCATTCTCAGGATCTTCTGCGATGGCTTTGACCGGCTCTGCAACCCCTGGGCTGTATGCCAGCGCTAAATCTCGCTGGGTTTGTGCTGGCGTCGACAACTCAACGCTAATTTTTCCTGGACGCGGAAACTCATGATAGTCCAAAGCCGCTTTTTTAAAATCTGACATGGCCTGTAACCTGGGTAAAAACTGTGTGGAGTGACTGTTAGTCTAACGAAAAATAATCAACATACGATGTTTATTCGCGATAGTAGATATTCTCATAGCGAATGACCTGTTTGTGACCAGTCAGTCACAAACAGGGTAAAAAAAACGCCCATAGGGCGTTTTCGGAACAGCGGGTGTCGGTTCTTACTTGAAAGAACGACCACCAAAACGCTGCTTGAAGCGGTCAACACGACCACCAGCATCAAGAACTTTCTGCTTGCCAGTGTAGAATGGGTGACACTTTGAGCAAACATCAATTAGGAAATCTTTTGCAATCGTTGATTTAGTTTCGATCTTGTTACCACATGAACAAGTTGCAACGACTGTCTCGTACTTTGGGTGAATATCTTTTTGCATTGTATATAGCCTCTTAGTGACGCCGCCCTCTCGGTCTATCTAGCCGAGCACCGCGTCGAGTTAACATGTTGTTTAGGGCGCGAATAATACCTGAAGTAATTATAAATGCCAAACGTATTTAATATGGTGAATATCCCGTATAATGATAGCCAAAAAACAGCGGAAGAAAATGCCGTGCCAGTCGTTCGTGTCGCGTTACCAGTACCTTTAAAGCAAGAGTTCGATTATAGCCACACCGAAGCGCTAGAAAGAGGCGTGCGCGTGACCGTTCCCTTTGGTCATCGGACCCTTAATGGTATCGTCACAGACAACGTCGAGCTGCCAGATACGACACAAACTCTCAAAAACATTCAGAGCGTAATCGACCTTGAAGCGCTGAATCAGTCAATGTGGTGGTCATTTATCGAGAAGGCGTCGAGCTACTATTT
>JABXIR010000057.1 GCA_013372965.1 Gammaproteobacteria bacterium | reverse complement strand
TCTGCAGATGCGACGCATGAACTGGGTGCATTCGTTGTGCCAGTCCATATTGCATACACCTTCACGGATGCAAAGATAACAGAGGGGCCAGACGGTTTAGCGAGTGTCGTTGGGGATGAATGGGCTTATGTAGCACCGCATCAATTATCGGCAACGGTTGGTGTTGAATCAGCTGGTGGTATGTGGGGCACGTACCTTCGCGCAAGCTATGCGAGCGCAAGCTGCACCGAAACGGGTTGCAACCGAACCGGGGAGGCGTTTAAAAAAACAGATTCCATTGTAACGATTGATTGGGCGAATCACTATGCGATCAATGATGAGTTGGATGTCTACTTAAATGTAGAGAATGTGCTGAGCGACGCCTCAATTGTTTCTCGCAGCCCTTACGGTGCGCGTGGAAATATGCCACGTTCCTTTACGTTGGGTGTTGATTATAAGTTTTAATTTAGTCGGGCGACGAAGACGATGCTAGTCGTCTTCGTCGTCGATATCTTCGCTTAACTCATCAGGGTCTTCGACCAAATAACTTGCGATCACTGCTTCGAGGTTTTGATTGTCGATATCAATGACGCCATCCACTTCGACTTGGTCGTCACTTAAACCTTCAATTAAGACATCTTCAAGACCACCATCAATTAGCCAAGAAAAGAACTTCTCTGCAACCTCTTCTGAGCGATCACCGATGAAATTAAGTGTAACTTTTTTCATTTGTATTACCTTCTTGGTTAAGAAATGACGATCCAGTGCGTCGTCGGAAAGAGCATAGTGATTTTTCAGAACTTCGACCACTTTTTTCATTCAATTTCATATGTTAATTGCGATATGGCTGGGGTACGATTGCTCGTTTCAGATATTTTGAGGAGAGCTTGAATGTTTTCTCGCGCCATCGTTAGAGCACCATCGACCTCTATTGCACAAGGACTCACTTCTGCGAATTTAGGATCGGTCGATTACGCTCGTGCCTGTAAGCAACACCAGAACTACGTCGACACGTTAAAACAGCTTGGCCTTGAAGTCATTGAACTACCGGCCATCAATACTTTTGCCGATGCGGTGTTCGTCGAAGACGTTGCCTTAGTGACGCCCGATTTTGCGGTATTGACGCTTCCGGGTGCGCCAACGCGCCAAGGGGAGGTCGAGCATATGCGACCCACCATTGAGTCGATCTTTGATGTGGTCGAGTATATTAGCGCTCCAGGTACATTAGAGGCCGGTGATGTTATGTTAGCAGACAAGCACTTCTATATCGGACTGTCAGACAGAACGAATCAAGCGGGCGCGGATCAATTAATCGAAATTGTAAGTCGATACGGCTACTCCGGTTCAGTCGTCGATATGTCAGAAATGCTTCATCTTAAGACAGGGGTAAACTTTCTTGATGACAACCGATATCTGGTGACTGGCGAGTTTGTCGATCATCCGGCGTTCAGCGAGTTCGACTGCATTGAGGTTGCGCAAGATGAAGCATACGCGGCTAACTCCCTGTATATTAATGGAACGGTGCTAGTGCCCGCCGGCTATACGAAGACGCTTAAACAGATACAAGCGTTGGGGTACACTACCATAGAGGTCGATACATCAGAGTTTCGTAAAATTGATGGCGGCTTGAGTTGCTTGAGCTTAAGGTTCTAATAAAGGGGATTACAATGGGCTTCACGACTAAACCAGATTACGTTGGA
Organism: Gammaproteobacteria bacterium; assembly: GCA_013372965.1. Classification (GTDB taxonomy): domain Bacteria; phylum Pseudomonadota; class Gammaproteobacteria; order Pseudomonadales; family DSM-25080; genus Umboniibacter. The sequence goes on along the minus strand of JABXIR010000057.1, from coordinate 12,341 downwards.
ACAGTTAGCTGGGAACCAATTAAAAGTGAAGGAGGTCCAAGAGGACTTGTCCGAGCTCCTGTCGTTGGTGGGTGGCTGGTGGCCTTCAATTCAAACCCAACGGTCAGTGGAGGCTTTACCTTCGTACCCGACCCAAATCATGAATGGGACGGCAATTCAATTGACTTGCCCAATGATTAGCGCTAATCGAATGGACGGTTCTTTTGTATAAGTTTCATGTGTTACTATTCTGGGTCTCACAATAACAATAAATCATAATCAAGGTTTCATATGTCAGTCTCTCGTGAGCATTTTGGCTCAAAACTCGGCTTTATTCTTGCAGCTGCCGGATCGGCGGTTGGTATTGGTAACTTAGTTGGTTTTCCGGTTGCTGCGGCCAAAAATGGTGGCGGCGCGTTTCTTTTTATCTATGCGATGTTTGTCATCTTTATCTGTTTGCCGGTCATGATGGCTGAGCTGACGATGGGGCGTACCAGTCAGCAAGATCCTGCGCGTGCTTACACGCAGATTGGCGGCCAATCGAAGTGGTGGAGTTTGGCTGGATTACTCGGGGTAATTACGCCATTCATGATTGCGGTGTTCTACGCCGTGATTACCATTTGGATTATCGGCTACCTCGGCGCAATTTTTATGGGCGACTTAGCTTTGTTAGCTGATGGTTCCTATTTCTCTGAGTTTATTTCTAGCTCGACGATCTTCTACTACATGGTTGCCATTGGTTTGATTGTTTTTGGAATCTTAGCGGGCGGCGTTAAACACGGTATTGAACGCATGGCAAAGCTCCTGATGCCGGCGTTGTTCGTGATGCTCATCGGTATGGTAATCTATACCCTAACTTTGCCAAATGCGATTTCGGGCGTCAGTTTTTATCTCGTGCCTGACTTTGAAAAAGTGACGGGTCAGGTAGTGAGCGGCGCGCTTAGTCAGGCGTTCTTCTCGCTCTCCCTTGGTATGGGTATCCTTATTACGTACGGCTCGTATATGGATCGTAATACAGACATTCGTGCGAGTTCGAAATGGGTCGCTGCGACCGATACGCTCGTGGCGTTTAGCGCAGGGCTTTTGATGTTGCCAGCGATCTTTTCGTTTGACCCTGGCGTAGACACCGAGAGTTTATCTGAGTCTTCAGTAACCCTCGTATTCAGCTTTTTACCGAAGATTTTCCTTTCGTTGCAGGGCGATATTGGCTTTATTGGCGCAAGTGTTGTTGCTGCGACGTTCTTTATACTGGTGCTCGTCGCTGCGATCACGTCTTTGGTATCCATTATTGAAGTACCGTTGGCAAGTATTGCCGAAACTGAGCATTGGAGTCGCGGTAAGTCGATTGCGCTTCTTGCCTTACTTATGGCGGTATTTACAGTTCCTGCGGCCATGTCGTTCGGATTTGCTGAGCTATTTACTTCGTTTACTCACTACGCAGGTGGTGACAAGTCGCTGTTTGATGTGATTTACGATGTGTTCTATGACACGATTCTTCCATTAAACGGATTTTTAGTGTGTATCTTTGTGATCTATCGTTGGAAGAAAGCCAACTTTCAGGCCGCGCTTCATGAAGGTAGTTCAAACACTTCAATGTCATGGTTTGATCGCTACATTAATGTCGCGCTAGGAACCTTTATTCCGCTCGTATTGGTTGTTATTTTTATCAATACGGTGGCAACGAAATTCTTTGCGAGCCCTCTGTTTTAGATTGAACTACGTGTATTTGGGGAGGTTAGAGCGCTAGGCTTTAATCATCCCCAGTTGCAACGCCAGTGCTACTGCTTGCGTACGATTTTTGGCAGACAATTTCTTCGCAGCATTCCTCAGGTGAAATTTTACGGTATCTGCAGATCGTGTCAGTGCCGATGCCATTTCCTTTTCGGTCATTCCTTTCGACGCCAGATACAAACACTGCCATTCTTTACTGCTTAAGTTCGGTAGTTGAACGCATGGCTCTGATTCGTAATCGAGGCAAATCGACTCATGAAAACGTAAGCTTGAGCTTTGCAATTGGACGCTCATGTGTTTAACGAAGGGCTCTAATGAATAAGGTTGAGCCGAGAACCAACAGCTGTAACCAATGCTATTGAAGGGCAGATGAATGGGAACCATCACAGCGTAGCGGATGTGCCGACGCGTCATGATGGACTTAAAAGACTGGTAGTCGCCTTTCGTTCGCCACATCTCACCGATGTCGTTTATATCTAAGCAAAAGGGTTTGTGTCTCGTAGCGATATAACGGATGAAACTGGGTTGCTGATCGAATCCGTATCGTTCGAGCTGCTCGATCTCGTAAGATCCCCATCCTAGTGCTTTAAAGCGCTGAATTTCCTTGGTAGTAAACTTGTTTGCATGTGTGACGCTTGCTTGGAAAATGACGCCGGCAAAGCCGAGTTTGGAAGCATAACTCTTGAGTGCCTGGCACTGATCGTTGGTCGTGGCTGAAACAGACATTTCATAATCGAAATGAAGGTAGTCTCGCATAATTGAGTCCTTAGATTTGATTAATCGAAGAACGCTAGATCTTATTTTCGATCCGTTAGCTAAACAACTACCTTAAAGATGAGTAACGAGCTTAGTTAGACGACCCGTCAGTCGCACAACTCGTCGGCAAGGATGAAGGCCATTTCTAATACTTGGTCGGCATTCAAACGCGGGTCACAGGCCGTATCGTATCGCTGCAAAAGATCGGTTTCTGTCAGATTGTGAAGGCCTCCAAGACACTCCGTCACATCCATACCGGTCATCTCAAGGTGAACGCCGCCTGCATGAGTGCCTTGGGCCGCGTGGATTGACATAAAGGATCTTAGTTCCGAGAGAATCCGATCAAATGAACGCGTTTTTAAACCGTTAGTTGCGGTGTGAGTGTTTCCGTGCATCGGATCTGTGACCCAAATAACCTGTTGACCAGAAGCTTTGACCGCTTGAATTAATCTCGGAAGCTTGTCGTCGATGTTGTCGGCACCGAAACGCGTAATAAGTGTTAGACGTCCGGGTAGGTTATTAGGATTTAGGATGTTGATGATTTCAACTAGCTCGGAAGGTGCCATGGAAGGCCCCACCTTGAGTGCAATGGGGTTCGATACCCCACGGAAAAATTCAATGTGTGCGCCGTCGAGTTGTCGCGTGCGATCTCCAATCCAAAGAAGGTGCCCACTGCTCGCGTACCAAGCGTCATCTGACTGACGTAGCAGTGCTTGTTCGTACGGTAAGTGAAGGCCTTCGTGTGACGTAAAAAAATTGATTTGTTGAACGGCGTGGCTAGCCAGTCCACCGCACGCCTTCATGAAGTCGAGGCTAGAAGTGACTTGATCTGCGATAGTTTTGTAGCGGTCAGCAATGGACGAACGCTCGATAAAGCCTTTATTCCAACTGTGGACATTTGACAGAGATGCTGTACCACTGCTTGAAAGTGCGCGAAGCAAGTTCGTTGTGGCAGCCGCTTGGAAATAGGCGCGTTGCAGTCTCGTTGGGCAGGGCATACGAGCCTGTTCATTGAACTCAATGCCATTGATTAAATCGCCACGATACGAGGGCAGGGTGATACCGTTTCGGGTCTCTGTATCGGACGAGCGAGGTTTTGCGAACTGTCCTGCGATGCGGCCGACTTTTACGATTGGTTTGCGCGCCGCTTGAGTGAGCACAATCGCCATTTGTAAGATGACTTTGAATGTCGATGTGACATTTTTTTCGCTGAAATGATCGAAGGTTTCTGCGCAATCACCCCCTTGAATTAAGAACGCATCGCCGCGACAAACTCGCGCGAGTTCGGATTGCAACTGCTGCGTTTCTTCATAACTTACGAGACCGGGCATCGATTCAAGCGATGAGAGCACTGATTGTAGCGCCTCGTCGTTTGGATAGCTTGCTTGTTGCTTAGCCGTTTTTTGTTGCCAGCTCGTTGGCGACCAATTTGCCATAGGTTACTTAATCCGTTAAAACTGCGAAGTAGCGGCTATTATGCACGACGAGTCATTTTAATTCATCTTCGATTTAGCACGGGTTGCTTACCAACGTGAGAAACAAAATAAAAGCATTTTGGCACAAAGACTACAGTTTTGAGTTTCCTGAGTCCCATCGATTCCCGATGGAAAAGTTCTCCAAATTATACCGTTATCTGAGAAATTCGGGCGCTCTAGAGTCTCTAGAGATAAATGAACCAAGTGTGGTCAAGTTGAATTCGCTGTATAGAGCGCACTGTAACTCGTATGTCGACGATTTTATTCATAACCGACTCGACCAGAAAGCTCAGCGTCGCTTAGGTATACCATGGAGTGAGTCGCTGGTTAGACGCTCGTTGATTTCGCCGCAGGGAACAATCGATACGGGTGTTGCGGCGCTTGATGACGGTATAGCCTGTCATCTTGCAGGGGGAACACATCACGCACATTATGACTTCGCATCGGGCTTCTGCATATTTAATGATCTCGCGGTTGCTGCGCTAGATCTATTGCATCGGCGCCGTGTGGATCGAGTTCTTGTTTTCGATCTCGACGTGCATCAGGGAGACGGCACTGCTTCGATCCTTCGGGGTGTGGATGGCGCTTACACAGTCAGTATTCACGGCGAAAAGAATTTCCCTGCTAGGAAGGCAGTTTCTGATATCGATGTCGGTCTTCCTGATGGCAGTAACGACGACCAGTACTTGAGCGCAGTTGAATCAACACTGCTACTAGCAATCAATTCATTTCAACCGGATCTTGTATTTTTTGATGCCGGCGTTGACGTGTACGCGAACGACCCACTGGGCCGTTTGGCAGTATCACTCGATGGTCTACGCGCTCGTGAGAGATTGGTCTTGGCGACGCTTAAATCATTTGGAATTCCCGTCGCGACCGTCATTGGTGGTGGTTACGATGACGACCGCGAAGCGCTTGCTCGCCGACACGCAATGGTAGTAGAGGAATCGATTGCGATCTATTCGGGAGCTTAGACAGTGGCGTTCAAACTTGGTTAGTTAGAACTCTCAGTCTCGCGGAGAATTCGATTCAAGTCGTTTAAAAAACGAGGATTGTTAGGTCGAGTGATACTTGAATAGCGCTTTACCACTTCACCCTGACGATTGACTAAATATTTGTAGAAATTCCAACGTGGTGGGCCTGCCGCCTCAGCCAGCTGTTGATAGAGTGGCGAGGTCGATTCTCCGATGACGTGAGTTTTGGCAAATAGAGGGAAGGTCACGTTGTAGTTCGTCTCGCAGAAGTCTTGGATATCAGACTCGTCACCGGGTTCTTGATTCAAAAAATCATTGGACGGAAAGGCGACCACGAGTAAGCCTCGATCTGCGTAGTTTCGGTGCAGTTGTTCAAGCTCTTCATATTGAGGGGTGAAGGCACATTCGGACGCTGTATTGACAATGAGAAACAGCTTCGCATCGTAGTCATGGCACAAATTACGGGTCTCACTTGATGCGATAAGTCTGAGATCGTGGTCGAGCAGACCGCATTCATCGGCCCTAGTGTGCACACTGATCGTGGTTAAAATAATGACACTAATGGCAGTAATAAATTTCATAGGTTCTCGGGCGACGTGATACTCTTTTTGACAGTCTAAGCGTTGGCTATGCAATTATCGTTAGCGGATTTCCGCAGAGTTTAGGTGCTCAAGATTGCTCGTCGAGTTCACTACCGCTGATCGCCGCTTTATCGCGCCGATCTCCAATAATCGTCGCGGGATTGCCAGCGGCAATAGCCCAGCTTGGGACATTTCGTGTAACGCAGGCATTCGCTGCAATAACAGCGTGATCGCCTATCGTGATTCCGTCGACGATGGTGGCTTTCGCTCCAATCCAAACATCGCTGCCGATTACGATTCCCTTAGAACTCACCCCTTGGTCACGGATATCTCGATCGGGTGCCATACGATGATTAAAGGCATAGAGGCTTACTTGATGGGCGATTCGAGTGTTGTCACCGATTTCGATTCCACCTCGCCCTCCATCGATCGAGCATTGATGGTTTATTCCAACGCCTCGACCGATCTTGACTGGACCGTGAATAAAACAGTCTGCACCGACGTGGCTTAGCGGGCCGATTGTCACATCACGGCCGGGTTCCGCGAACATTGCGACAGTCTCGGCGAGAAACGCCGTGCCATCGATTGATATCTCTTCAAATTCAGCGATTCGTTGGTGAACGCTCTTTTGCCAAGGGCGGGCCCACTCTAGCTGTCGTGGCTTTAAACGAAAATAAAGCCACGGCATGTGATTGAGTCGTCGCTTGTGTTGAGCGACTAGCCGCTCAGTTCGAGACATCTCAGTCATCAGTCGTTAAACGAATGGACGAGTGAGGTTCTTTGGTCCGTCGGTCGTAACGACGACGGTATCCTCGATCCGCACCCCGCCAAACTGTCTTAACCACTCAATACGATCCCAGTTAAGTTCGCTCGAGCCAGCGAAGGGCTTGAGTAACTCCGGGATAACGTAACATCCGGGCTCAACTGTGATCGCAGTATTCGCCTCGAGTTTGCGCCTGAGTCGTAAGAAAGGGTGCCCATCATTGGTATCGGCGATCGTACCGCTGCGATCTAGTTGGTGGCCGCCGATGTCGTGGGTTTGTAATCCGATGAGATGCCCCAATCCATGAGGAAAGAATGCTTTCGTTATACCGTTATCTACGGCGCTTTCTGGAGAGCAATTTATCAGTTTATGCTCGGCTAAAATGATCGCGAGACGGTGATGCATGGCGTAGTGATAGCTAGCGTAGTCTTCACCGATACGAAACTCTTCGATTAATTCAAGTTGCGCACGGTCAATTGCATCAATCACGGTTTGGAAGTCATCATCAGTGGTCCAGGTGCGGGTGATGTCGGCGACGTAGCCGTTAACTCGTGCCCCTGCGTCGATTAGAAACGCGCGGTGAGCATCAGGTGCTTTACGCTGGTACTGATCATAATGGAGAATTGCTCCATGCTCGTTGAGCGCGACGATGCTGCTGTAAGGTAATTCGGTTTCACATTGCTTAATCGACGTTAAGTAGGCGAGGTGAATTTCAATTTCAGAGGCACCGCTAAGATATGCGTCACGTGCCGCTGTGTGAGCGATTCCTGCCATACGATTGGCTTGTGTTAGCTGTTCAATTTCCCACTCAGTTTTATAGGCGCGATCGTAATGTAGATAATTGAGAAGCGCGGGTGGATTGATGGAACTTTCGTATCCCCAGCGCGTTGCCATTGCTGGAGTGTCACCGATCCAAGCGGTATTTGCTTTCGCGCATAATAGGCGTTCCGCTTCGTCCAAGGTCGCAACCGATATGATATCAAATAGTTCTAGCCACGCGCCTTCAGGTACGTCCTTTGCCGTGTGCCAAAAATCGATCGGCTGTAATAATACCAGTTTAGGTTTTTCGGATGTGGAAACCACAACAAAGCTATCTGGGAAGTTGGTTAAAGGAACCCAATATAAAAAATGAGGATTTGCTCGATACGGATAGCTTTGATCATCTAAGAAAGCCGGCACAGGTGATCCAGAATGAATGATGAGCTGATCGTAACCGCAATGTTCGAGCGCTTTTTGTGTGCGTTCTAGGACGGTATGGAAGTGTTCTTGATACATAAGTCTATCCTATTGTTACTCGATCGTGACTTGCTGAAGTCGATGAAGAGTATCGTTGTAAAGTTTGCGAAGATCGATATCCGCTCCACCTTCGGCACGACGTGAAACCAAGGTCACAGGAAATACGCAGGGTGTCGCGTCGCGTAAACATAGCGCTCTCGTTCGACCTAAATTGTCTTCATATATCGACCAACGGAAATTACCGTAGGTCGCCTCGTTCAAGCGGTCGCCAATGAAAATTCCGATCGATTGCATTAATCGAGTATCTTCTGTGTCAAAGCGACCGTTGTCGATCAGATTTTGAAATCGATCGAGGTCGGTAAGGTCTTCATTGAGCCATTGTCCTTCAGTCGCAGCAGCTCGCTTCAAGTACTCGCGCTGGGCAGCCATGTAGGCAATCATGATATCGGTGGGTGGTGTAATGGTAGCTTCTTCATCTGCGATAGCGCTCGGCACCGTAAGTGGGAAGAGTGCGAGTAACCAGATGATGAGTGTGTATCTCATGTGTGACTCCTTGCATTGATAACCGTGACTTTATCATTGAAGTATCAGTGTCGCCTAGTTGCGCGACAAAGAGACAGGATAATATTTTTCAGTCGTGTCACTTTTCGATATAGTGGTCGTGTTCTTAGCTTGCGAGATTTTTATAATGAAAGTAATGGTCGTTCCGGTAACACCATATCAGCAAAACAGTACGGTCGTGATATGCGAAACCACTAATCGTTGCGCTATTGTAGATCCAGGTGGAGATGTCACTCGTCTATATAAGGCAGTCGAGGAAAGCGGGGCGACCGTTGATAAAGTGTTACTCACACATGGGCATTTAGATCATTGTGCAGCCGCGCCTATTGTCGCTGAACATTTCGGGGTCGAGATTTTCGGACCACATCGGGAAGATCAGTTTTGGATTGATCAATTGCCAATGCAGTGTCAGATGGCTGGTTTTCCGCAGGCGAGTTCTTTCAAGCCAAATTATCTAGACGAAGGTAACGAGGTTGAGTTAGGAAATCTGACGTTCCAAGTGCTTCATTGTCCAGGGCACACGCCGGGTCATATCGTATTTTTTGAACCTTCAAACAAGCTTGCGTGGGTTGGAGATGTTTTGTTTCAAGGCTCTATTGGGCGTACTGATTTTCCACGAAGTCATCATCAGTCGCTAATTGATAGTATAAAAACGAAACTTTGGCCGTTGGGTGACGATGTGCAGTTTATCCCGGGCCACGGACCGACGTCGACGTTTGGACAAGAACGGCAGTCTAATCCTTTTGTGGCGGATGCAAGATACCGCTAGGAGAATTAAATGAAATTTATCAATACCGTCATTGCTTCCGTCTTTATTAGTCTTGGTGTGTCTGCTGCTGCCGAGGAAGATTGGAATATCGAAGGGGATAACGGCGGCGTTATCTCAAATGTGAGTTTCACAACAACTCAGGGTACGTGGATGAATATCGATGTGTCACCCGATGGTCAGCACATTGTATTCGACCTACTCGGAGATATTTATCTTATGCCAGTCTCGGGCGGTGAAGCGGTCGCTTTAACGCACGGAAGGGCATTGGACATCCAGCCGCGATTTTCACCCGATGGATCACAAGTGAGTTTCACGTCCGATCGTAACGGAGCTGACAACATCTGGGTTATGGATATCGACGGCTCGAATCCTGTCCAAATTACGCACGAGTCGTTCCGTTTATTGAATAACGCTTGGTGGCACCCAAACGGTGATTACCTGGTAGCCCGCAAGCATTTTACCGGTACTCGGAGTTTGGGAGCTGGCGAGATGTGGCTCTATCATCGTGACGGAGGTAATGGCATCCAGTTGACCGAACGAAAGAACGAACAACAAGATGCGGGTGAGCCGGCGTTCTCGCCAGATGGGCGTTATGTGTACTTTTCTGAGGACATGACCGACGGGCCTTTCTTCCAGTACAACAAAAATGCAAATGATGAGATTTACCAAATCCGCCAACTTGATATAGAAAGCGGTGAGCTCACCACGCTTATTAGTGGCTACGGTGGCTCTGCGCGTCCTAGTCCTAGTCCAAATGGCAAATACATCGCGTTCGTGAGACGTGAACGCGGTAAAACGGCATTGTGGCTTTATGACCGTGATTCCGGTCGTCAAATCAGTCTCTATGATGGCCTAGAACATGATCAGCAAGAGGCTTGGGCGATCTTTGGCGTCTATCCCAATATTGCTTGGACGCCCGACAGCGAGTCGCTAGTTTTTTGGGCAGATGGCGGTATTCGTCGCGTTGATATCGAAGATCAAAGCGTCAGCTCGATCGAATTTTCAGCCAATGTTGAGTTACCCGTCGTCTCTGCTGTCCAGCACGATTTTGATATTTCAGAAGGCAACTTCATGTCGAGCATGATCCGAGACGTAACGACCTCGCCTACGGGAGATTCGGTCGTGTTTCACGCAGCGGGCTATCTCTGGATTGCTGACTCGCGTGATGGTTCCGCTCAGAGGCTGACGCGTAGCAGTGATTTTGAGTATCAGCCGTCTTTCTCGCCTGACGGTCGTCGCATCGTGTATGTATCATGGAATGATAACGACCTAGCTCGCGTGGTGAGTGTCAATCGCAGTGGCCGAGGTATGACCGTGGTATCAAATGAACGTGGCTATTATGCAAATCCGACCTACTCACTCGATGGTGATTACATTGCTTACGAAAAAACGACCGGGAACGACCTGCTCGGATACGAGTACGGACTTAGAACAGGTATTTACGTTGCCGACGCTGATGGCGATAATACTCGATTAGTTTCCGATCACGGAAGACGTCCACAATTCGATGAAAGCGGCAATGGAATCTACTTTCTAGATGGATACGGTCTTGCTAAAACGTTTGAGTGGGTGGCGATCGATGGCACCGATCACCGTACGCTGTTCGATCTTAAGTACATTACCGATATTTCCCTAAGCCCAGATCGAAGTTTCGTCGCGTTTACGGAATTATTCGAGAGCTATGTCGCGCCTCTCCCTCCGATCGGTATGACGATCGAACTCTCAAAGAATGTCACCTCTATACCGGTTCATCACGTCGCCGATAACAGCGGTAGTAATCTTCACTGGAGTAATGATGGAGAGCGTTTAAATTGGGTACTAGGAAGTCAGTACTTCAGTGCATCTCTCGATGGCGTGTGGCAGGGAGAATCGAGCTCAAATTTAAACGAAATAAGCTTGATGGCGGAGCTAACCACTAATGAACCTAATTCTCGCATCGCGCTTGTCGGAGCTCAGGTTGTGACGGGTGTGAGAGGTGAGGTGCTCGAAGAGGCGACGGTTCTGGTTAATGGCAACCGCATTGAGGCAGTCGCTGAAGATATCGTTGTGCCTTCGGGTTACCAAGTCGTTGATGTGTCAGGAAAGACGGTTATTCCGGGCTTAATCGACGCTCACGCGCACGCGAATCATTTTTACTCGGGTATATCACCTCAGGCGAATTGGGCTTACCTTGCCAATTTGGCTTACGGTGTAACGACAATTCACGATCCTTCGGCGAATACTGAGTTCGTATTTGGCCAATCGGAGATGGTTCGTTCGGGTGCTCTTTTGGGGCCGCGTGTATTCTCCACCGGTTCTATTCTCTATGGTGCAGATGGCGACTTTAAAGTAGAGGTGGATTCTCTTGAAGATGCGAGGCGTCACTTAGCGAGACTTCGTGCCATCGGTGCGACCTCTGTGAAGAGTTACAATCAGCCTCGACGTGATCAGCGTCAGCAAATCAATCAAGCGGCTCGAGAGCAAGGCTTATTGGTCGTAATGGAAGGCGGCTCAACGTTTTACCATAACTTATCAATGATTCTTGATGGATCGACGGGTGTTGAGCATAACATTGCCGTCGCACCATTGTACGATGATATGCGTCAGCTCTGGGCAGCGACAGAGGTCGGATATACGCCCACGCTCGTAGTTAACTATGGTGGGTTGAATGCTGAGTATTACTGGTATCAGCACGATGATGTGTTCGATGCTGAGCCGCTTCGTCAATTTGTCCCAAATGACTGGCTCGACGCTCGAGCGATTCGCCGTCAAAAAACGCCCGATTTTGACTACTACTTTATTGAAGTGTCTGAATCACTGAATGCACTTAAACAACTCGGAGTCTCAACGCACGTAGGGGGGCACGGGCAGATGCAAGGTCTTGCAATGCATTGGGAAATGTGGAGCTTCGGTTTAGGGGGAATGACCTCTGAAGATATCATACATTCTGCGACTTTAGCGGGGGCGGAGTACCTGGGACTCGATCAAGATTTGGGTTCGATCGAGGTGGGCAAACTAGCGGATTTGGTGATTCTCGATCGTAACCCTTTGGAGGATATTCGTAATACTGCGTCAATGAGCCAAGTGATGACCAACGGCGTTTTACGAGATGTCGAGTCACTGCGAAATTCGCTAGATAACCAAGACGAAGGCTTTACCGTTTGGCACCGACGCGAAGGTGCGGTAACGGTTCCGCAATTAAATCGCGTTCACAGTCATTAACTGCATCCAAACGACACATTGAGGCGTCTATTAAACAGATAGACGCTTTTTTGGTTTTTTTTAGGAGATAACAATGAAAACAGCAGTATTTGCTACAGCGCTTCTTAGTTCATCCATTGCCTTTGCTTCTGAAGTCGATCGAACCGTCGATGTTGAGGGTTTTGACTCAATTTATTTGAAAGGCTCCATGGATGTTGAGCTCGTTCAGTCTGATGACTTTTCAGTGGTTGTTGCTACTGAAGAGGATTGGCAGCAATGGGTCCTCATTGAGCGTCATGGTGATACTCTCGAGATCAAGCTAGATGCACAAAGGCC
>JABXIR010000114.1 GCA_013372965.1 Gammaproteobacteria bacterium | reverse complement strand
TGTAACCCGGAAACGGTTTCAACCGATTACGACACGTCAGATCGTCTCTTCTTTGAGCCGGTCACGCTTGAAGATGTTCTTGAAATCTGCGATCTCGAGCAGCCAAAAGGCGTGATTGTTCAGTTTGGTGGCCAAACACCACTGAAGCTTGCTCGCGAGCTAGAGGCAGCGGGCGTGCCCATTATCGGTACGACTCCAGAGGCGATTGATCGTGCGGAAGACCGTGAACAGTTTGCTGAGATGATCCAGCGCCTGAAACTACTTCAGCCTAACAACGCAACTGTTCGTTCAATCGAGCAGGCGGTGGTTCGTGCAGAAGAAATCGGCTATCCGCTGGTGGTTCGTCCGTCATATGTACTGGGTGGCCGTGCGATGGAGATCGTTTACTCAGAGTCTGAGCTGCGAACGTATTTCCGTGAAGCGGTTGAAGTATCTAATGACGCACCTGTTCTTCTCGACCACTTCCTCAATGCTGCGATCGAAGTTGATATTGACGCGGTGTCTGATGGTACAGAGGTTGTAATCGGCGCAATCATGCAGCACATCGAGCAGGCGGGTGTTCACTCAGGTGACTCTGCGTGTTCGCTTCCTCCGTACTCATTGACTCCAGAAGTTCAGGACAAGATGCGAGAAATGGTCAAGGCAATGGCGCTCGAGTTGGGTGTGGTTGGCTTGATGAACGTGCAGTTAGCGTATCAAGATGGCGAAGTGTACGTCATCGAAGTCAACCCACGTGCATCGCGCACCGTTCCTTTTGTGTCTAAATGTATCGGTACCAGCTTGGCGAAAGTCGCGGCTCGTTGTCAGGCCGGTGTGACATTGGCTGAACAAGGTTTCCAGTCGGAAATCGTGCCAAGTTACTACTCGGTCAAAGAGGCGGTATTCCCGTTTAACAAGTTCCCGGGCGTTGACCCGATTCTCGGCCCAGAAATGAAGTCGACCGGTGAAGTCATGGGCGTGGGTGATACCTTCGCCGAGGCTTACGCTAAGGCGCAGTTAGGTGCGAGCGATCCGATCCCAACGAGCGGTACAGCGTTCCTGTCGGTTCGCGAGCCAGATAAGGCGGGTGTGGTTGGCATTGCTAAGTCGTTGATCGATCTCGGCTTTGAACTCGTCGCTACTCGCGGTACAGCGAAAGTGATCGAAGAAGCGGACATCTCGGTTCGTGCGGTTAACAAAGTCATGGAAGGTCGTCCAAACATCGTTGACATGATTCGTAACGATGAAATCGATCTTATTATCAACACGACGGAAGGCCGTGTGGCGATTCGTGACTCGGCGGCAATTCGTTCGGGTGCAGAGCAGCATCGCGTCTACTACACCACGACGCTTGCAGGTGGCGAGGCGGTTTGTTTAGCACTGGCTCACCGCGACGAAATCCAAGTACGTCGACTTCAAGACCTACACGGAGCAATCTGATGAATAAAATTCCTATGACCGTGGCGGGTGCTGCAGCTCTTGAAGAAGAGCTGCAACATCTTAAAAAGGTTGAGCGACCGAAGATTATCAATGCAATCGCCGAGGCTCGTGAGCACGGCGACTTGAAGGAAAACGCTGAGTATCACGCAGCGCGTGAGCAACAGGGTTTCTGTGAAGGGCGCATTCAAGAAATTGAAGGTAAGCTTGCGGATGCTCAAATCATTGATATCGCCAAGATTCCTGTGAGCGATAAGGTTATTTTTGGTGCGACTGTGACTATCGTTGACATGGCGTCAGACCAAGAAAAGACCTACAAGATCGTTGGCGAAGATGAGGCTTCTCCTAACGAGAACCGTATCTCTTATTCAAGCCCGATCGCTCGTGGCCTTATTGGTAAGTGTATTGGCGATGTGGTGTCGATCCAAACGCCGAACGGCGTAGTTGAGTACGAAATCGACAACGTTGAGCATATTGTGTAATTGCTTACCGGGCATTAAAAAAGGCGATCCAGTGGATCGCCTTTTTCGTTTATATTCATTCGAGATTTAATTAAGCTGATCGAGAAATCCAGAAATAGTATCGTATAGCTTAATCCTCGTCGAAGCGTCAATTACTGTATGTCCCGTCTCGTCAAGAATGAGAGTGTCTACCGAGTGACCGCTATTTTCGATTACCCACTTCATTCGATAAAAATGCTCGATGTCTACTACATCATCCTCATCGCCATGCGCCAAAAATATATTCGGACGAATATTTGGTGTCACGTTTGAGATAGGAGAGTTTAAATAGAGTTCCTCGTAATTTTCGCGAGGGTTTGCAATCCATTCGTTCACAAAATTGTTGCTGCTCGAGCTTAGGTTTGGATCTTGTCCGATGAGATTAAGATCAGTTACACCGGCGATGGAAACAGCGCATCGAAACAGTTCAGTGTGAGTTAAGTGAAGCATCAAGGCTGCATATCCACCATAGCTCGCACCGAGAGTACAAACACGGTCCGAGTTGATTCGACGGTCTTGCTCGATCACATGCTCTGTGACGAGTCGAATATCTTTAAGCATACCCGAGTGAGCTTGGTGTCTTCCTGCTTCAGTGAAGGCAGTACCGTAGCCCGCTGAACCGCGAAAGTTGACACGCAGTACCGCCATTCCTTGTGCATTTAAAAATGCGACGGTTGGGTCAAATGCTGGAGAATCCGCAACCCCAATTGGCCCTCCATGAGGCATAACAATGAGTGGAAAATTTTCCCGCGAATCAGGCGTCGTAAGGAAGTAGTTAATGTTGAGATCATCTACATTAATGGAACCTACCGTCAATATTGATGGCGATAATGGTAAATTGGGAAGTAATTCCCAGCTACGAATGATCTCGTTGTTATTTGCTTCAATTCTGAAATGTGGAGGAGTGTCGTGTGAATCTTGATAGATTAAGGCTCGCTCCGAGTTTATGGCGAGCACATGTCTCGTAACATATGTGTTTGTGTCGCGAGATACCTGACCATTTTCTTGAATATAGAGTGTTTGAATCTGCCCGTCAGTATCGGTTTGTACACCCATAAAGTTTAGCTCTGCATCGACGATAATTTGTCGAATAAACCCGTTTTCTAAGCGGAATAGTTCCCTGCTTTCGTGATTTTCGATATTCGTCAAATAAACCGCTTTCCGCTCTTCTCCGGCCTTAAAGCCAAAAAACTCTGAGCTTACGGACGATTGCGACATTGGGTAAATAATTGTCTTTAGCTGCTCTTCGTCACTTAATTGCTCCTTGGTCGCGAGTATGATTTCTCTACTTTCGGAAAGATTGTCATTTAGTAAGGTGACTACTAACTCCCCTTTCATCGAAACTCTGAGCGCTCCGCTAACCTCGTTGTTTTTGCCGCGAATCCAGCGCAGTGTAATACCCTCGAAGTCACTGATTCGATTAGGGCTTGTAAACTGCTCGCCGTCGGGCCTACGAAACTTAGATGGCCTTGCGTCGTAATCGTCGAGCAAATCAACGTCGATATGATAGAGTTGGGTTGCTCCTTGTGACGTGGACATCAGGATGGTCCGGGGGATATTTTGCATCGGCGAAACGAGCATTGCGTCTGTTCGGATGGTTTTTATGTTTGGAGTGTCGCTTCCATGTGTGAGTCGGTCGAATACGAAATAATTCGCGCGGTATTGTGTTTCAATAATATTTGGAATGCCCTGGGATTTGTGTACCGCACCGAGAATTACGTGCTCGTTATCGATCCAGTATAAATCAGAAATTCCCGCGATTTCGCTTTGCCAAATCGCGTTAAGAGATTGCGCGCTAACCGTGTTGTTATCTAGATCCTCTATAACTAGTGTTGTGCCATGATCAGTTTTTCGAACAAGTGCGACGAATTGTCCGTTAGGCGATAGCCCAATAGTCTCAACACTGGCGTCTGCAAAATAGAGATCGGCATTACTCGAAATACTGTTTGGACTTGATGATGCGGAAGCTGAAGCTACGCAGAGGACACAATAAATTACAACTAAGCTTTGAAGAAAAGCGCTCATTTATCATCTCCTAATTCTGTATCTAGTTCGCGCGGTATAAAGAAATCGTCCCTTAGTCCCAACGAAGAGACTATTGGAATCTGTCGATGACCATCGGGTATAAGTTCTGAAAGAAATCGGTAGCTTGAGGCGTAACGGTTTTGTAATGAGACATTAACCTGTCGAACACTTCGGTCGGCACGTATGAAGAAATGACCTCCGTAGTTGATTACTCCATCGTAAGCTCGAAAAAGCATATTAGGGCGGTCTTTAATAGTGACTGCATTGGGCAAGTTAAAGTAAGGAGCTTCGATTCGATCGATTTCAAAGGTGCCAGGTTCTGTTGAAAACCAATAGAATCCATTTTCAAGATTACCAATCTCTTCCTCAAGTTGTTGATAAATAATGCCGCGCAGGCTCTTTCCGTTGTCGGTCGTTTCTCTTATCGATAGCGAGGCTCTCGGTACTTCAATATCAAAATAAAAAATTACGATTGTCTGCCCCGACTCTATTGTCAAAGGATTGTTTGGTGACAGTTTATGGAGTGTTTGCGATAGTGCAGGCGAAGATAGTGCAAGCAAGAGTGTAATTCTGAACAGAAGGTTGTAATGCATCAACTTATTTTCATTGGGTTGTTGTTTGGATCAAGGTGTCGATGTTAACCTCACCTCGCAAAATTCGATGTCCACTTTAACTAGGTGGGTTGCCCTTGGCAACACCTCCAATTAAAAGCTTGTAATTTATATGATAATTAATAAACGTTTTTTGATGATCGTTCTCTCGATCACCGTTCTGCTTTCGGGTTGTCAGACTATTTATTACCCTGCAATTAAGGCCCATCAAGAGTTTCCTGAGGATTCGGGACTTGTGATGGTTCGTGTTATTGATGCTGCAGGTGGCATAAATCCTACGTCGCTAACGCTCGTTCGCAGTGATGGATCGACTAGTGAAGGACCCCGCAGGATTCGAGCAACTCGCACGGATCTCGGTGACTCGACGCAGTATCTTGCTTACGTTCCTCCTGGTACCTATTCGATCGAGTCATTTGAGCGAAGAGTTGTACGCGGGGATTACGTCAGCATTTTTACTTTTCCGGTCGGACTGGCAGAAGGTACATTCGACGTTGAGCCGGGGGAGATAACAGACCTTGGTTTGATGGCGTATTACGAAAAGCCTGAAGGTGATCGCTACGAATTTAGCGTTACGCGAATACCTTCCGACTACCGTGAGGCAGTCGAAAATTATTATCCATCTGTTGGTTTGGACTCATTAATAGTGAATACTTGGAATGATGATGGGATGGAGTACGATCGCCTAGAAAACCTTGCACGTCTCGCCGGAAACCCGATTCGAGTGATCGATCATGTGACCTCATCGCAGGGTGATGTGCATCTGGCTTCGCCTTTCGGCGCCATCGTTTCAATTACTTCCGACGGTAAGCGTCAAATTGATGGTGTTGACTCGAATCTCTCGATTGTGACGATCGACGTCTCTGATACTGGCGAATTGGTGATTGGGTTGGCGCGGGGAGGTTTGTTTCTTCGTGATACAGATGGTGAGTGGCGTGACATATCAATCGATGACAAGTTTACAGTCGGCAATGCTGAATTCATTGAGGGTACAGAGGATATTTTAGTGTTCGCTTCGTCGGTAAGCGAAGCGATTATCGGACGAATTGACTCAAGTGCAGATTTTGAGCTTACGACACTCAACCGTTTTACACTTGCAACAGGTTGGGAGGGCGTAAAGCCAGGCCAGGTGCAAGATGATCTTCGTGTGGTTGGTCCGACACCGAGACTTTTCGAAATCGCCTCAATTAGCGCGGCCGATGTAATGGGGCAAATGCGTGTAACCGTAGGCTGGAATATTCTTCGTTGGAGTTCCGAACAAGATGCATATCGTGTCGAAGGTAAGTCGTTAACGAATGTTTTAGATAGAGACACTTTACTTATCGATACCGATGCAAGCTTCGATGAAGATGTTGCATTTTCTTACGAAACCGGCGGGCGATTAGTTGCCTATTATCGACTTGGATTTCTCTCAGAACCAGGATACCGCATTTGGAATGAGTCAGATGAGCGCTGGACGAAGCTGCCTGAACGTTTAAGTGCCTGCCACCTTTTTCCTGATACATGGTCAGATTCTGAAATGCAATATTGCTATCGTGAGGCGAATTTGCGGACACGGATTATGATTGACGTAGTGAGCCGCCCCTTCTTCTTCAATGAAAGCAGCGGGATGTTTTTTGCGGTGTTGAAGTATCCCAAGTCACTTTCAGATGAAGATAATCCGCAGTACCGGTTGCGGGCTTTAAGTACCGATAATGGCGGTGAGAGTTGGTCTATCACAGATGTTGAGCCACCGAGCTCTCGCTGCCTTAACACACTTGTGTTTGAAGAGTATCAGTGGGTTGTTGCTTGTACCGGACATTCGTCAACGATCTATGAAAGTCGAGATGGTGGAAATACTTGGGAGTTCATGTTTGAGCAGCAGGATTTCTAGCTTCTCGCTCATCAATTGATAAAAAACGTGTTACTAAAAAGGCGACTCGGATGGGTCGCCTTTTTTTGTTTGTATCTAAGCTGAGATTTGGGTGTTGTGACCCGACCGCGACCTAGCGCAATAAATTAGACAGCTTTGGGTTCGGCTTTTTGTGCTCGCGAAGAATGAGTAGCATCTTACCGATGGTTTGAACCAAGGTAGCGCCCGTTTCATCGATCACCATTTTGGCCACGACGGCGCGAGATTCACGATCGTTGATCGCGACTTTAATTTTAATAAGCTCGTGATCGTCGAGGGCACGATTGAGTTCACCGATGACACCCTCGGTTACACCGTTGTCAGAGATCATGACGCATGGCTTAAGACTGTGACCGATGGCGCGAAGTTGTTTTTTACGTTGTTGGGTGAGTGTCATATTGAACAAAATCCAAGATAATTTTTAATTCATCGTAGTTTAACTTAAACGTATCCGCCAAAGTATACGTAGAATGAATCATATGTAGAGACTTTTTTAACGATCTATCATTTTGCTTACTAGGCAACGTATAATTGTGAAGATTTCCTGCGTTATACCGAAGTAGTGTTATATTTTTGTTTGTTCGATACTTGTAATACTAATTATCGTCCCAACATTTAGCGTTAAGCTTTCTGCAGACGTAGTGCAGCAGATAAAATTTCAATTAGAGGATGTTTCGTTGAAAGATATGACCCGCACCATGGTGCTTTGGCTCTTAATCGGTTTAGTTCTGTTAATGGTGTTCGAAAACCTAAACAGCTCTAACTCTGGGCAAGAGCTAACTTACAGCCAATTCATAGAGTCCGTTAAAACCGGTCAAGTTCGAGAAGTCACCATTCAAGATCGCGTGATTCGTGGCCTAGGCTCAGACGGTCAAAATTTCACAGTAATCATCCCAACCTATGATGAAGGCCTAATGCCGGATCTTCTCAACAACAATGTTGAAATCAAAGGTGAGCTCCCTGAGACGCCGAGCTTCCTTGAGCAAGTGTTTTACTCAATCTTGCCGATCTTAATCATCGTTGCAGTGTTTATTTTCTTTATGCGCCAGATGCAGGGCGGCGGTGGCGGCCGTGGTGGCCCAATGAGCTTTGGTAAAAGCAAAGCGCGCCTATTAAGTGAAGATCAAATCAAAACAAACTTTACCGATGTCGCGGGCGTCGATGAAGCAAAAGAAGAGGTCTCTGAGCTTGTAGAGTATCTTCGCGATCCGAGTAAGTTCCAGCGTCTTGGCGGTAAGATTCCGCGTGGCGTACTTATGGCAGGTCCTCCAGGTACAGGTAAAACGTTGCTAGCGAAAGCCATTGCGGGTGAAGCGCGCGTGCCATTCTTCTCAATTTCTGGTTCTGACTTCGTTGAAATGTTCGTGGGTGTTGGTGCATCTCGCGTACGTGATATGTTCGAGCAAGCCAAGAAGCGTGCGCCATGCATTATCTTTATCGACGAAATCGACGCGGTGGGTCGCCATCGTGGTGGCGGTGTCGGTGGTGGTAACGATGAGCGTGAGCAAACGCTTAACCAGTTGCTAGTCGAAATGGATGGCTTCGAAGGTAATGAGGGTGTGATTGTGATCGCGGCTTCCAACCGACCCGATGTGCTCGACTCGGCGCTGTTGCGCCCTGGACGTTTCGATCGTCAGGTATTCGTAGGTCTACCCGATATTCGCGGTCGTGAGCAAATTCTCAAAGTGCACCTGCGCAAGACACCGATTAGCGATAATGTTGATCCCCACGTCATTGCGCGGGGTACTCCTGGGTTCTCAGGTGCCGATCTCGCTAACTTAGTGAACGAAGCATCGCTGTTCGCTGCGCGTACCAATAAGCGCGTGGTGGGCATGGAAGAGTTCGAGCGCGCTCGTGACAAAATCATGATGGGCGCAGAGCGT
>JABXIR010000261.1 GCA_013372965.1 Gammaproteobacteria bacterium | reverse complement strand
GAAGATCATGCTGGCCTCGAGTACAGCCTTGCTGTCGCCTTCTCGGAGTTCGCTAAAACGCCCGTCGAGTTGGTCGTTTTCGACGACTACCAACGAATGATCGAAGCATTCAATAATGGTGAGATCGACATCATGACTGGCGACGTTGACCTGACTCAGGTCAGCACTGACTTTACGCTCAGCCCCGAGTATCGAATCGTCTCGAGTGTTGTCATCCGTCACGACAGCAGCGAACCCTGGGATGAGCGCCAATATGTCGTCGCTACGGCCGGCAGTGCCATTCGCCTCGATCAGGCTTCAGAACACCTCGATGGCACGACCATTACCGAAACCTCAGGGCTGTCACCGTTCGACCTGATAAAGCAAGTGAATCGCAACCCAGGCACATACGCAATCATCGACGAGGTCAGCTTTTCACAATTAGAGTCACTATTTCCTCGAGTAAAGGCTCAGACTATCAACGCACTTACAACGGAAAGACGCTGGGTCAGCCAAGTTGACTTGCTAGAGGCTCCGATGGTCGATCTATTTTTTAGTCAACAGGCCACTCAGCGACTTATCGAAACTCAAATCGCGCTCGAACAACCTCGAGTCAAACCCATTGAGTACAGCGATGCTCGATCATTCACCTACCTCATGCGCAGCCGACTCCCGAGGTACCGCTCGGTCATCCAGCACGCCGCAACCGAGTCTGGGCTACCGTTTAGTTTACTTGCGGCGACCTCCTTTCAAGAATCTCACTGGGACCCAAATGCCGCCTCGCCCACTGGTGTGCGTGGGTTTATGATGCTAACCAATACGACTGCACGTGAGCTCGGCGTCAGCGATCGTTTGGATCTTCGTCAATCCGCCGTTGGCGGGGCCGTGTATTTGCGAACCCTGTACGACCGACTTCCAAAACGTTTCAGTGAAGAAAACCGCATTGCCTTTGCCCTAGCGAGTTACAACATCGGACGCGGGCATGTCGAGGACGCTCGGATCCTCGCTCAGCGACACGGCTTTAATCCTGACAACTGGGATGAAGTAAAGCCCTTCATCATTCAACTCGAACAACCCGACGTATATGTCAATACGAAGAACGGGTTTGCACGCGGACGCGAATGCGTCACCTACGTTGAAAATATTCTTCAATTCGAGCAACTGATCGCATGGCAAGACCAAGTCGAAAATCGCTTTATTGCAGGCGATACCCGCTATGCGCTTTCTCCCTGAAACTGGCTCAAATCACTACGGATAGCACTGTATGTGACGTTAAAACGTGACAAAAAGCTTATAAACCACTAAATTACCCTTTTTAGTTTTACGAGATACCTACTTGAACGAATTATCCGACAGTTTTTTGTTGGCCTCGCTAGTTATTCTGATCTTTATTTCTGCCTTTTTCTCAAGTTCAGAAACAGGCATGATGGCGCTGAACCCCTACAAACTTAAACATCGAGTCAAACAAGGACAAAAGAGTGCCATCCGCGCGCAGAAGTTACTCGACCGCCCTGATCGACTCATCGGTATTATCCTGATTGGCAACAATTTAGTTAATATCGTTGCAACATCCATTGCCACGCTACTCGCAGTGCGTTGGTACGGTGATTTGGGCCTCGCTGTGTTACCGTTTGTGTTTACTGCAGTGATTTTGGTCTTCGCAGAAGTCACCCCAAAAACATTCGCCGCACAACGCCCAGAAACGATTGCCTTTCCAGCTTCGGTTATCCTAACGCCATTACTTTGGCTTCTTATGCCGTTTGTTTGGTTGGTTAATCATACGTCGAACCTATTGCTTAAGATTTTGGGCATTAAGACCAGCAATAAAGCGAAACATGTCTTGAGTGCAGACGAGCTGAAAACAGTCGTTGAGGAAGGAGGGCAACTGATCTCGCCAACCTACAAAGGAATGCTGTTAAATATTCTCGACTTGGATGAAATGACGGTAGAGGACATCATGATTCCTCGCAACGAGGTGATTTGCATCGATATGGACGATGACATGAGCACCCTCGAGCAGAACATCATGAACAGCGACTACACCCGTCTTCCTGTTGTCAACGGCGACATCAACCAAGTCGTTGGTGTACTGCACTTGCGCAACGCCATCCCGCTCTTTCGAGACGAGCAAGAAGTCAACAAAGACGCGCTGCTGCGGTCAGTTCATGAACCTTACTTCGTTCCTGAAAGCACCCCACTGTCAACCATGCTGGTGAACTTTCAGAGAGAACAACGCCGCGTCGGCTTAGTGGTTGATGAGTATGGGGATGTTCAGGGGCTTGTGACCCTCGAAGACCTACTCGAGGAAATCGTCGGCCGCTTCACCAATGACAGTGTCGACGACGACGACGAAATTTTGATCAAACAAGATGGCAGTGCGTCGATTGATGCCACCGCGTTAATACGAGACGTCAACAAAGCGCTCGATTGGCAGCTACCAACCGACGGTCCGAAAACGATCAATGGTTTGATTGTTGAGCATCTGGAGTCGATTCCCGATGCGCCCGTCTCAGTCTTACTCGGTGATTACATCTTTGAAGTGACTTCGCTAACCACTCAGCGAATTGATCGAGTCAATGCACGGCCGAGATAAGCCGTGCAAATAACTCAAAAGGTCATGCCGGCATCCACTGCGCGCTCGGCTGCAACCCGGTTAGCCTCAGCCTTCTCCGCATCACTGTAGATCGACCACTCAGTAATATCATCAGCCGTTCGAAAACACCCCATACACACATCGTTTTCATCCAAGGCACAAACACCAATACAAGGTGATTCAATTTGCATTGTTTACTTCCTTTAAATCATTCGTAAATCGTTGAGCATTCGCTCGATAATGTTCCGCGCCCGCCTTCAAGAGTTCAGACATCTCAGCGGGCAGAGATTTTACCACTTTACCAGGCACACCAAGTACCATCGAATACGGTGGCACCACCATTCCTTCTGGAACCAGTGCATTCGCCCCGACAATACTGCCCTTACCGATTACGGCTCCATTCAAAACGGTGGCGCCGATGCCGATGAGCACTTCACTCTCAATAGTACAGCCATGTACTGTGGCGTTGTGACCGACGGTGACGTTCTCCGCGATCACCAACGGAAAGCCATCATCAGAATGCAGTACCGCACCATCCTGAACATTACTGCCCTCGCCGATCGTGATACGGGTATTATCGGCTCTCAATGTCGCCGAAAACCAAATGCTGGAGTTCGCCTGTAACACGACGTCACCAATAACCGCCGCATTTGGAGCGATATAGTGTCCCGCTCCCTTAAGCTGAGGTGATTGATCACCCAAGGAAAACATCATACAACCACCTCTTTGGGGCCCACTTCGTAATCGAAGCATTGTTGAACAAAATCGGTCAGTATGAGAGCGGTCATTCCCCAAACGCGTCTTCCACCGAATTGGAACTCGGCCACATCAAAACTGCGCCCCTCGTAGTTCAAACGAGTGTAATTCTGGATATTATCGCGTTGAAAAAATGACAACGGAGCGGTAAATACTTCGTCGATTTCACCTGGGTTAGGGCGCAAAGTTGGCAACGCGGGTATGAAACCCACAAACGGAGTGACTTTTACGTTCCAACGAGAAACAAAAGTAGAAAGCGGCCCAAACACCTCAACATACTGTGGTGCTAAATTAACCTCTTCGTGGGCTTCACGTAAAGCAGCCGCCTCAAGCGAGTAATCGCTGGGGTCTAATATGCCACCAGGAAGAGCCACCTCGCCAGCGTGAGTCGAGAGACCCTCTGCGCGCTTAATCAGAACCACGTGTGGTTCATCATCAATGGGGGTCAACCCCAATAAAACCGCGGCTTCTCGGTCATAATTCTTGACCTCGAAGGTTAAAG
Organism: Gammaproteobacteria bacterium; assembly: GCA_013372965.1. Lineage (GTDB taxonomy): Bacteria > Pseudomonadota > Gammaproteobacteria > Pseudomonadales > DSM-25080 > Umboniibacter. The sequence continues at coordinate 6,440 of JABXIR010000261.1, read as the reverse complement.
GCTTATAACGCTGCCAAGACGACATCAAAGTGCGTTTCATACTATAATCCGTTTTTTCGAGACAACAGCTTAACAAATTATTGCGCTTTCTCGAATACGATATTACCCAGTCAACCGTCGACGATTATTCGACGTAACAACAGCATAACAAACGTAGCCATAGGCAACACATCATGAAGCACTGCTCTGATTGCGGAGAAAAGACGATCCACACGATTCCGGAAGGTGAAGACCGTCTAAGGCATGTGTGCAGTGCATGTAATACCGTGCACTATCAAAACCCTAACGTGGTCGTAGGAACCCTGTTAACGAAGGGATCCCAGGTATTATTGTGTCGGCGCGCGATTGAACCACGCTACGGTTACTGGACGCTCCCAGCCGGCTTCCTCGAAAACGGTGAGTCTATGATGGAGGGAGCGCGTCGAGAAACCTACGAAGAAGCAGGCGCTAACCCAACGAGCCTTTCGCTTTACCATCTCTTCAGCGTACCCCACATTAGCCAAGTACATGCGTTTTATCATTCGGAATACCATGGTGACGTTTCGGCCGGTATCGAATCACTGGAAGTAAGGTGGTTTGATGTAGAAACGCTACCGTGGAATGATCTTGCCTTTCCGACCGTGTTTCAATGCCTGAAACGTTGGCAAGAGAACCCTACGGACTTGAGCGTAAAAGAAGACACACTCGAAAGGACGACTCGCTCATGACGCCCGTCTGCCCCTGCGATACTGGAAAATCCTACGATGAGTGTTGTGGTAGATTTCATAACTCCGACCAAGCACCAAAGATACCACTCGAACTAATGCGTTCACGTTACAGCGCTTTCGCATTGAGACTTCATGATTACATTTTGAGCACGCAAAGCAATCGCTCGGAGGATGAGTTAAAAGCGCTCGAACAAAGTAATGCCGCAACAAATTGGCTATCTCTAACCATCATCGATCACGGTGAAGATTTCGTTGAGTTTATGGCAGCATACTCCGACTCAACGGGATATTATGCGATGAGCGAGCGCTCATCATTTCGCAAGAAAGCTGGACACTGGATCTATCAGAATGGCGAGGCAGTTCCGTGCAACCCGCCGTCAGTTCCCGCGAGAAATGATCGTTGCTGGTGTCAATCGGGCAAAAAGTTTAAGCGCTGCCACGGTTAACCACCGCTCAATTTCACGGTATAGCCAAGTGCTTCGAGCTCACGTTTCAAGATGTCGCGCTGATCCCCTTGAATCTCAATGACACCATCTTTAATGGCTCCACCCGTCGCGGTCTTAGCCTTAAGTTTTTTTGCGAGCGGCTTTAGATCTGACGCCTCTAGCCCCAACCCAGTTATTAAACTCACGCCTTTGCCCTTGCGACCTTTGCGGTCAAGGCTAATACGCACAATACCGTCGGTATAAGAAACAGTCTCAGTGGGCTTACAGACGCACCGTTCGATTGCGTGACCGCATTCAGGGCAGGTTCGCCCAACTCCTGTTTGATAAACCACTCGACTCATGAATCACCCTCCTGATGTTTAAAATGGCGTTCCACTAGGTCAATCATGCGAATATTTGCCTCTGGAAACTCTAGCTCCCGTAATACGGACCAATGGACACGAGCAACCTCTTGCCCCTCGATACCGCGGGGAGTACCGCTAAAATCATCGACGAAGAAGACGTGAAACGTGAGTGCCTTACCCGGATATTCAAAGTCGAAGGTATCCACTAACGCTGCACCTTTAACTTTGATCGCGAGCTCTTCAAAGCATTCCCGAACAAGCGCCTTCGCTGCCGTTTCCCCTGCCTCTACTTTGCCGCCCGGAAACTCCCACTTACCACCTTGATGGACATGATCAAGCCGCTTCGAAAGTACGAGCTCATTGCCTTCAATGATAACGGCGACCGCTATTTCCGTCACAATCAGCTCCTGTAGTCGGCATTAATCGACACATAGTCATGGGAAAGGTCGGATGTATAAATCGATTCGCTAATGTTGCCGCGCCCCAAATCGATAGTCACCTCGATTTCCGCACGATTCATAACCTCCTGCCCCATTGCTTCACTGTAGTCACTACTGACACCGCCTTTGCTAACGATACAGACATCCTCTAGAAAAATGTCAATTAGCTCGGTAGACAAATCATCGATACCTGCTCGCCCGACCGCAGCTAAAATTCGCCCCCAGTTTGGATCGGACGCAAAGAACGCCGTCTTCACCAATGGTGACTCAGCCACGGCGTAGCCGACCTTACAGGCCTCGGCAGAAGACCTTGCGTTGTTAACCCTGACCCGAATGAACTTGGTTGCACCTTCCGCATCTCGTACGATAGCCGTCGCCAAGAACAACATGAGTTCATCTAACGCCGTTCGGAACGTGTCGATATCTTGCTGGGAACTTAAGGACACTTTGGACGCACCCGTCGCAATCAAAACACATGCGTCGTTGGTCGACGTATCGCCATCGACCGTAATGCGATTAAATGACTGGTCAACAGAGCACTGGCATAAGTCGACTAGTAAAGCTTCATCGATCACGGCATCGGTTGCAACAAAGCTAAGCATCGTTGCCATATTCGGCTTAATCATCCCGGCCCCTTTAGAAATGCCCGTCAAAACCACGTCTCCCGCACTTAAGGTGATGCGCTTTGAGATGCCCTTAGGAACGGTATCGGTCGTCATAATACCGTGAGCCGCGGATAGCCACTGATCGCGGTCGAACTGATCACGAGACGCCTCAATCCCTCTTATGAGTACCGGCATCGGCAATAGCTCGCCAATGACGCCTGTGGAAAATGGTAAAACCTGATTCGCCTCAATATTTAATAAGGAAGCCACTGCATCACAGGTGTTGGACGCATCTTCCAATCCCTGCGGACCCGTTCCTGCATTCGCGTTGCCCGTGTTCACCACTAATGCACGCACTCTGCCATCTTCAAGATGTTTCTTAGCGACCGTGACCGGCGCCGCGCAAAAACGGTTTTGAGTAAACGAGGCAGCGACTTGCGAAGATTCCGCTAGCTTAAATATTACGAGGTCGCGTCGGTTAGGATATCGAATACCTGCTTCTAATACAGCGATTTCACAACCGTCAACTGGGAGAAGCTCTCCACCTATCGTTTCACCTACCGACATATGATGTTCCTGATCATTGAGACTCTGCGAGCCATTCTAAACTAAATTAAAAAAGCCCGCTAAAAGCGGGCTTAAGTGTTTATGCAATTTTACCGCAGCACTGTTTGTACTTTTTACCCGAGTCACACGGACACGGGTCGTTACGCCCGACCTTCGGCTGGTTAGTAATTTCAACCTTCGCCGCGTTTGTCTTCGCTCGACGAAGCTCTTCTTCCGCTTCTTGAGCACGTTTCTTCTCAAGCGCCTCAGCTTCGTCACGTCGCTGAATCTGCATCATCGACAAGAAGCGAATCATCTCGAGTTTAATGTTTTCAAGCATCTCGGAGAACAACTCGAAACTCTCGCGCTTGTACTCCTGCTTCGGATTTTTCTGAGCATAAGCACGTAAATTAACGGCCTGACGAAGGTGATCCATGTTCGACAGGTGCTCCTTCCAATGGTTATCAACCACTTGAAGCAATACCTGCTTCTCAATAACGCGCATGGTTTCGCCCACCTCTTGAGACTTGGCTTCATAGGTTGACTGCGCTAACTCGCATACGCGCTCAACAATCACTTCATCGTCAATCTGCTTTTCATTTTCGAGCCACTCTGAGATCGGGGCTTGCAGACCGTACTCACTTTGCAATGCAAGTTCTAATCCTGGAACATCCCAGTTTTCCTCAAGCGACATCGGCGGGATAAACTGACCCACCACCTCTCTCATCACGTCGAGACGGATGTTGTCGATCATTGGCGTTAAATCAGCTTGCTCCAAGATTTCATTACGGACTTCGTAAACCTCTTGACGCTGTTCGTTGGCGATATCGTCGTACTCTAGCAACGCCTTACGCATATCAAAGTTGCGACCTTCGACCTTACGCTGAGCCTTTTCAATCGCATTTGTCACCATGCGATGCTCGATTGCTTCGCCAGGCTGCATACCCAAGGCCACCATCATGTTTTTCACACGATCAGACGCAAAGATACGCATTAAATCATCATCGAGAGACAGGTAAAAACGCGATAAACCCGGGTCACCCTGACGTCCTGCACGACCACGGAGCTGGTTATCAATGCGGCGAGATTCATGACGTACTGTTCCGATGATATGCAAACCGCCAGCATCCAATACTTGCTGATGGCGCTTCTTCCATTCACCCTTAAGCTTAGCAACTTCGTCTTCTGACGGCTCATTAAGCGATGCCAACTCAGCTTCCCAGCTACCGCCCAATACGATGTCCGTTCCGCGACCTGCCATGTTAGTGGCAACCGTCACCGCTCCTGGGCGACCGGCCTGCGCAATAATCTCCGCTTCGCGCGCGTGTTGCTTCGCATTGAGAACTTCGTGCTTGATACCCGCTTTCTTAAGTCGCTTCGACATCTCTTCAGAGTCTTCAATAGAAGCCGTACCGACAAGCACCGGTGCGCCCGACTCGAGGTAATCTTTGATGTCCTGCAGGATCGCCTGGAACTTGTCTTCCTTATTGAGATAAATAAGGTCATTAAGATCTTTACGCTGAATATCACGGTGGGTCGGTATGACCACCACGTCTAGTCCGTAAATTGAGTTAAATTCGAAGGCTTCGGTATCAGCGGTACCCGTCATACCCGAAAGCTTGTTGTAAAGTCGGAAGTAGTTCTGGTAGGTTGTCGAAGCGAGCGTTTGCGATTCCTGCTGAATACGGACGCCTTCTTTCGCTTCAATCGCCTGATGTAGACCTTCGCTCAAGCGACGACCTTCCATCGTTCGGCCCGTGTGTTCATCAATCAGAATAACACTACCGTCTTTCACGATGTACTGTTGCTCTTTATGGTACAAGTGATGCGCGCGTAACCCAGAAAGAATGAAATGCAAAAGCTGAAGGTTTGTTGGCGAATAGAGGCTGTCTTCAGGCTTTAAGATGCCTGCGCGAACAAACATTTGCTCGACTTTTTCGTGTCCTTGTTCCGTCAACTCAACCTGACGGTGTTTCTCATCAATTAGGAAATCTCGACGCTCACTGTCTTCAAAACCTTCCTCAGAATCTTTACGACCTTGAACCTCAAGGGCTGGAATCATCGTGTTTACCAACTGGTACATCTGAGAGGAATCTTGCGCCGCGCCTGAGATAATCAATGGCGTGCGAGCCTCGTCGATCAAAATTGAGTCTACTTCATCGACAATCGCATAATTGAGTGGTCTTTGTACACGCTGCTCAATTGAATGCGCCATGTTGTCACGCAAATAATCGAAACCGAATTCAGAGTTCGTGCCATAAACAATATCGCACGCATAGGCGGCCTTCTTTTGCTCGTGGGTTAACCCTGGAACGTTTACACCGACCTTCATACCGAGCGCTTCGTAGACCGGACGCATCCATTCTGCATCTCGCGCCGCTAGGTAGTCATTGACTGTAATAACGTGTGCCCCGTTCTTGTTCAGCGCGTTAAGGAAAGTCGGCAGCGTTGCTACCAACGTTTTACCCTCACCTGTGCGCATTTCAGCAATTTTACCTTGATGTAAGACGACACCACCGACCATTTGAACGTCATAATGACGCAGACCGAGCGTACGTTGTGCGGCTTCACGAACTGCCGCGAATGCCTCAGGAAGAATCTGATCGAGTGTCTCACCCTCATCCAAACGCGAACGGAATCTCTCCGCCGACAGTTTAAGCTCTTCGTCGCTCAATGCTTGGAATTCGGCTTCGTACTCGTTGATAACATCGACGATTTTGCGGATTTTTTTAACTTGACGATCGTTCTTGGTACCGACGATCTTGGTAACTAACTTAGTAATCATGAAACTGACCTAGAATAAGGGAAAAACAGGGTATATATACAACTTCGACCTGTTTGAAAGTCAGCGAAGTGTGCGATTTATATAGGAAGCTGGATCGACGGCGCGACCGTTTTTGTATACTTCGAAGTGAACGTGAGGACCCGTCGATCGACCGGTTGACCCCATGGTAGCGATTGTCTCACCACGACGAACAACATCACCTACTTCAACTTTGAGCTCTTTATTATGCCCATAGCGAGTAACCAATCCATTACCGTGGTTGATCTCAATTAAATTCCCATAGCCGTGACGTGTACCCGACCAGGTAACAACGCCCGCAGCGACCGAGATAACGTCGGAATCTTCACGCCCAGCGAAATCAACGCCATTATGCCAAGCACGGCGGCCGGTAAATGGGTCGCTTCGATAACCGTAACGCGAGCTCAACCAGCCCCACTTAATGGGACGTCCTGCCAAAGTGGTTTCACGCTGTTGACTTTCAGAGAGCAGTAAAGACTCGAGAACCGAGAGCTGATCTTCGCGATCGGCCAATAGTGTGGCGAAATTCGCCGTGACCGTTTCAATATT
>JABXIR010000116.1 GCA_013372965.1 Gammaproteobacteria bacterium | reverse complement strand
TCTCGCCGTTTGGTGGTTCAGTTCGACGAGCCAATCGAGGTTCTTTTGGGTTACGCACCTGCGGTGACGGCAACATTGAACGAAGAGCCGCTCACATTCAGAATACCGCCTAGTGAAATAGTCAGATTAACATTGCCTCAAGGTGACCTATGAAGTTTGAATCGCCGATAAAGCGACGCCCTACACGAAAAATTTGGGTAGGGGACGTACCAGTGGGTGGCGACGCGCCCATTGCTGTGCAGAGTATGACCAACACCAGTACGGAAGATATCGACGCGACCGTAGCCCAAATTCTTCGCCTCGAAGACGCGGGTGCAGATATCGTGCGTGTGTCAGTGCCATCGATGGAAGCCGCTGAGGCGTTTGGAGAAATCCGACGCCAAGTTAATGTACCTTTGGTTGCCGATATCCATTTCGATTACCGTATTGCGCTTCGCGTCGCCGACTTAGGCGTCGATTGCTTACGAATCAACCCCGGCAATATTGGTCGTGAGAAGCGCATTCTCGCCGTCATCGATAAAGCGCGTGAACATGGCATCCCAATTCGAATCGGGGTCAATGCCGGTTCTCTCGAAAAAGACCTGCAGAAAAAGTACGGTGAGCCAACGCCAGATGCGCTGGTTGAGTCTGCGATGCGCCACATCGACATTCTCGACCGTCTCGATTTCCATGATTTTAAAGTCAGCGTAAAAGCGTCCGACGTGTTTATGGCAGTCGGTGCCTACCGCAAGCTTAGCGAAAAAATCGATCAGCCTTTGCATTTGGGTATTACCGAAGCAGGTGGCTTTCGCGCAGGTGCGGTGAAATCAGCGGTTGGGCTAGGCATGCTGTTGATGGACGGTATCGGTGACACGATTCGAGTATCGCTCGCGGCCGACCCCGTTGAAGAGGTTAAAGTGGGCTATGACATTCTCAAAAGCCTTCGCCTACGAACCAAGGGTGTGAACTTTATCGCGTGCCCAAGCTGCTCTCGTCAGAACTTTGATGTTGTGGCTACAATGAATCAACTCGAACAGCGCGTTGAGGATATTTCAACCGCGATCGATGTTGCGGTGATTGGCTGCATCGTTAATGGTCCAGGCGAAGCTAAAGAGGCCGACCTTGGGTTAACTGGGGGCACGCCAAATAACCTGGTTTATGTCGATGGCGAGCCGAGCCATAAACTGGGGCAGGGCAATTTAATCGATGAGCTTGAGTCGCTAATTCGTAAGAAAGCGGCCGAAAAAGAAAAGCTCGAAGCTAATTTAATCGCGAAAGCGTAAAGAAACGGTTACTAAGTGAAAAAAATACAAGCAATCCGCGGCATGAACGACCTTCTGCCGGAACAATCTCCTGTTTGGCAGTACCTCGAGGGACAAATTGCTGATTTGGTCGCGTCCTACGGTTATCGAGAAATTCGTTTTCCGATCCTCGAACAAACGGGCTTGTTTAAGCGAGCCATCGGTGAAGTAACCGATATCGTTGAAAAAGAAATGTATACCTTCGACGACCGAAACGGCGAGAGCGTCACGCTTCGACCCGAGGGCACGGCAAGTTGTGTTCGAGCCGCAGAGCAACACGGGTTGCTTTACAATCAGACACAGCGTCTCTGGTATCAGGGGCCGATGTTCCGCTATGAGCGACCTCAAAAAGGACGCTTGCGTCAGTTTCACCAAGTGGGTATCGAAACGTTCGGAATGGTTGGCCCAGACATCGACGCCGAAATTATCGCGATGAGCGACCGCTTGTGGCGAAATTTGGGGGTTCGAAGTGCGCTCACTTTGCAGATCAATTCGATTGGCTCCATTGAAGCGCGTCAAAATTATAAAAACGCGTTAACAAGTTACTTAGAGGGCTTCAAAGAGCAACTAGACGAAGACAGTCAGCGTCGATTGGGCTCTAATCCTTTACGCATTCTCGATAGTAAGTCCGAGTCAACACAACAAATTTTGGCGGATGCGCCCGATCTTCTCGATTATCTCGATGAAGCGTCAGTGGCGCACTTTGCAGAACTTAAAGCGCTTCTGGATGCGATGGGTATTTCATACCAAGTGAATTCGCGTTTAGTACGCGGTCTCGATTACTACAACGCAACGGTCTTTGAATGGGTCACCGATAAACTTGGGGCTCAAGGTACCGTGTGTGCTGGCGGTCGTTACGACAAATTAGTCGAGCAACTTGGCGGCAGACCGACGCCTGCCGTGGGCTTTGCCATGGGGATCGAACGACTGGTATTGCTTATCGAGGCGCTCGAGTGCGTTCCTGATGAACTTAGTCAACAAGTCGATGTCTATGTTGTAGCGGTTGGCGATGTGATGTCGGATGGCTTCAAAATAGCAGAGTCTATTCGTGATGCACTTCCGAATCTTCGCGTACAAATGCATTGCGGTGGCGGATCGTTTAAAAGCCAGCTTAAAAAGGCCGATCGCTCCGGCGCGGACGTTGCTCTTATCTTAGGGGAGAACGAACGCGATGAAGGGAAAGTCGGTGTGAAATGGCTACGCGAGCAACGCGAACAAGTTTTTGTTAATATCGCAGAAATCGAACAATTTTTAGTGAGTTTATAACGCGCGAAATGGCGCACTTTAGGAGTCAGTAGTGGATCCGTTAAGATCAGAAGAAGAACAATTAGAAGCGTTAAAACATTGGTGGGAAGAAAACGGCAAAACCACCATTGCAACCGTGGTGCTCGTCATTGCAGGTTGGGGCGGCTGGGATTTTTGGCAAGACCGCGTTGCGGCGCATAAGCAGGCAGGCTCAGCAGCCTTTGCTCAATTACAAACACTCGTCGCGACTGATGAACTCTCCGAGGTTCAGGAAGCGTCAATCTCTACAATTTCTGCGCAACTGCAAACTGAGTTTGCCGATTTGGGCTATGCGAACTTGGCTTCGCTTGAGTTGGCGAAATTCCACATGGGTCGCAACGAATATGCCGAAGCAGTTGCAGTACTCGAGGCGTTAAATTTTGCAGAGATGCGCGAAGAACTTCGCTACATGGCGCAGTTGCGCCTCGCTCGAGCGCAATGGTCGAACGGTGATTCCGAAGCCGCATTGGCGACACTGGATTCCGATCAACCAGGCGCCTTTTCGTCTTTATTCGAAGAGCTAAGGGGCGATATCGCGCTCTCTAATGGCTATCCAGATCTTGCGCGTGAGCACTATATCGAAGCCAAACAACAGGCTGAGGCATACCCGCAAATGGCAACTGAACAACGTATGGCATTCTTAGACATGAAAGCTGAAAGTCTCGCAACACCTGAACAGGATGCTGGACAGTGAATCTCAGAAAAATAGCTATCGCGGCACTGGTTGTTGCGCTTGCTGGCTGTGAGTCGTTTGATGATGACGACCCAAGAAAGCCAGCTGAACTCGTTGATTTTGAAGCCACCATTGAAATCGACAAAATGTGGTCGCATAACATCGGTGATCAGCAGGAGTACTTGTCTCCACTTCGCATTGTTGAAGATGCGGGTGTCGTTTATGCGGCAAGTATCGATGGTACAGTCGAGGCCTATAACCGCAACAGCGGTGAGGTGAAGTGGTCTATCGAATTAGAAGCACCGATTTCTGGAGGCGTTTCTGCTTCAAGAGGCATGGTTCTTGTCGGTACGACGGAAGGCGAAGTGATCGCGCTAAGTGCGGTTGATGGATCTGAGCGCTGGCGCGCACAGTTGCGTACCGAAATTACGGCACCACCCGTAAGTAATGGTCGTCAGGTCGTGATTAACTCACCTGAGGGGATCGTTTACGCGCTATCGGCGACGGATGGCAGTGAGCTTTGGCAGTATCAGGATGTTCTGCCTGCGTTAACGTCTCAGGGTATTGCGGCACCAGTTATGGAAGGGCCTATTGCATTGGTCGGTTTCGCTTCGGGCAAATTGTCAGCACTTCGTGCCGACGCCGGACTGCCGGTTTGGGAGGCGCTTGTTGCCATTCCAACGGGACGCTCGGATATTGAGAAGATTGTCGATGTCGATGGCGAACCAACCGTGTCGGGTCCGTCTGTGTTTGCAGCGACTATCAACGGCAACATCAAAGCGTTTGATCTGCGTCAAGGACGAGTGCTTTGGGAGGCTCCAGCGTCTACTTCAAACGCACTCGCGAGCGGGTTTTCTAATGTGTACTTGTCAGAGCTCGATGGCACGGTGACGGCATATCGTGCCGATACCGGAGCGCAGGTTTGGCGAAATGAGCAATTGAGCTACCGCGGCTTGTCGGCACCGGTGGTGTGGAGCTCCTATCTGGCGATCGGCGATCGTGATGGTTACGTTCATGTTTTATCGCAAGTCGATGGCTCGTTCGTCGCTCGCTATAAAATAGGAGACACTGTGAGATCACTTATGGCGTCGCGTGGAAAATCACT
>JABXIR010000042.1 GCA_013372965.1 Gammaproteobacteria bacterium | reverse complement strand
GACGCCCTAACCGATACATTATTACACCAGGGCAAGGTATTGACACTTGGCAATGGCGAGTCCGGAATTATCGCAAAACAACTCAGTCTCGCTCTGACACATCGTCTCGAGCGCGAGCGCCCCGCACTGCCAAGTTTATGCCTTAATCACGATGCACTAACGCTCGGCAGTCTGGTATCAGATGGCACACCAGAGCAAATTTATGCACGACAAATTCGCGGTTTAGGCGAACAAAAAGACGCTCTAGTCATCATCCTCCAAGAAGAAGCAACTCAGGATATCATTCAGGCCGTTAGAGCCGCCCATGATCGACAAATGCTCGTGGTACTGATCGCTGGGCCGACGCTCGGAAGCCTCAATGAGCAACTTGGCGAACACGACATTGATGTACTGGTCCCGGTAGAGCCATCGCCTCGGCTTACCGAAGTTCATTTATTATCCGTAAGCTGTATCGTTGAACTTATAGAAGCTCAATTATTTGGAGTCGATTCTTGATGAAACTAGTACTGAGAACCCTACTTGCATCGGTTCTAATCACTGCAACCGGATGTACTTCGATTATCGCCGCGTCTACCGATGGTCCAATAGAAAACGACGAGCCCGGACGAACCTTTGGTCGCTTTATTGATGACGAGCAAATTGAGACCGTTATCGGGGTCAACATTGCTCACAGTAGTGAAGCACTTGCGGACGCTAACATTTCCGTAGTCTCCTATAACGGAGTGGTCTTATTGGTCGGACAGGTACCCAACAATGCCATGCGTGCTCGATTGTCTGAAATAGCACAAGAAGTCAAAGGCGTTCGCCAGGTTCATAACCAAGTCACCGTTGGAGGCGAGATATCTTCTCTCGCGAGCATCAACGACTCGTTGATTACTTCCAACGTCCGCACCCGCTTTCTTGTCGATGACTCGGATGTCGACTTCTCTGATATTAAGGTAGTGACCGAGAACGGTGTCGTCTATTTGATGGGCGTCGTCAACGAGCGTGACGCTGATGTCGCAGTTGACATCGCTAGACAAGCAGGTGGTGTACAGCGTATCGTTAAAGTATTCGAATATTTTTAGCGTACTTTTGAGGCCGTACCCATGACAAAATCCATCGAGCTTACTGGTGAAGTTTCAACCGACCTTCCTCGCGCAGAGGCCATTTCTAGCTTTGCCGATCTATTTAACTGTAGCGTCGACGATGTGGAACGTCTTTTAGCAAACGCACCTTTAGTAATTAAATCGCAGCTAAGCGATGATAAGGCTGAGAAACTCAAGGATCTTATTGATGCTACTGGTATTGAGTGTTTAACACTCAATGACCAACTTGACATGATGGACACCGTTGAAGCTGCTCAAGAGGAACAAGACGACACCTCCTCGGAATTCACGGACGAATCGAGCTTCGAAGACACACTAACGAGACCATCATTTACTGCTCGAATTAAATCTTGGTTCGGCCGTTGAAATCGATCTTAACCTGCTAAAAACTCAATAATGCGGTGGTGGCTGATCGTCGTCACTGCTAATTCCCGAGGAGTTCTTGAGCTGTTTGGCCAAGTGCTCTATTTGCTTTTCAAGAACTTTAATACGATTCTCCTGTTTAATCGACGCTTCCGTTAACGCACCCACCGACTCTTCTAAGTCGGTAATGCGAAATTGAAGGTCAAACATTTCATCACTCATGATGATTTCTCCAATATAGATAGTATTTCGTTCGTTATTTCTATTCCGCGTCGATCCATAAACAGCGAGCGTGAAAGCGAGCGAGTAACGAAGGCAACTGTTACATCTAGTGTCGTATCGTGCCACACAAAACTCCCCCCTGCACCGACATGACCGAATCCTGTTCCTGGCAAACCCAACAACCGCTCTTTCTCGTCGGCCAACATCATCCCCATCGAAAATCGGTGTTCAGCGTTTGTGACGGGACAATGTCCCATGGACGCAACGGAGACGAGATCATCCAGTGAGTTAAGTCGATTCACGCACTGATTAACGTACTGAGCCAAGTAATAGGCATTGGTGTGGATATTCGCCGCCGGAATTAATGCTCGACGCCAGTCACTGCTATTGTGACCGACCATCAGTGTCGTTGGGTTGGTAAACGCACTTCGCGCCCAATGTCCCTCTTCGGTCCTCATGTAGTGTGCCAGACTCATTTCTGTTGGAATATCGACGTTATTTGTGGCCGAAACCAACTTCGCGTAGTCGTTCTCACCTGGCTGAACGTAGCATGATGCGTCAGGGGAATGAACGAACTGGGATGCGATTGATGTCTGACGCAGCAACGCTTGAAGAATCCAGCCAAACAAAAACGGGGAATACGCCAGCTGGCCTTTTAACCCCGATGGCCGCTCCTCAAGGACCGCGTTGATCATCAATTCATTATCGTAGATGTGTTGATCGAAAATCTCACTCGAAAATGCAACTAACCCCGCCTTATGACTTAATACATCGGATAGCCTGATATTGGACAAGTTCGTGTTCGTAAACCACGGAGAGAGTTCAGCCAGCGTCGAGCTATAAGAAAGCTTTCCATCTTGTACCGCTAAAGCCACTCGAAGCGCGAGAATCGCCTTCGATACCGAATACACACAACAACGAGTTGATTGATCCCAACGTACACCCGCGTTTCGACTACCCACGCTATGATACGCCAGTGCATTATCCCCTCGGAATACTGCCAAATCGGCTCCGTCAATCCTATATCGTTCGGCGACGTCGTTAAGTATGTTCGTAATGCGATGTTGAAACATCCGTGAATTCCAATAGCTGTTCGTTGACCGGGCTTTGTTCGTTTACTTCAACGTCAAGTATGAGGCACAATCGCCTATCAGTCGTTTGCGGTAGTTTAACGGATTTTTATACGCCTATGTTCAGCATTAACCAACGATTTCTTTTACTAGGCCAGTTGCTCGGTATTACTCTCTACGCATACGACGAGCTCGCTGTAAACACCGTCATGCCGATTATTGCCGAGCAGCTGAACGGTGATCGATTTTACGGGGCAGCCTTCGCGTTCTATATGATTGGCGCTATGGTGATGGTCGTATGGGCTGGCGCGCGACTTGACCGAGATGGGCCGAGAGTCCCGTTTGCCACAGCCTGCATACTGTTTGCGTTGGGACTGTTACTCGCTGCGGCAGCAAGCAACATGGAAGTTTTCGTCATAGCTCGCTTTCTCCAAGGTCTCGGTGGTGGCGCACTCTACGCGGTATTATTCTCGCTAACCGCACATGGTTACGATACGAAACTACGCTCGAAAGTGATCGGTCTCACCTCTGCCGCTTGGATCTTACCCGCAATGGTCGGACCGGTAAGCGCGGCGCTTGTGCATGAGTACATCGGTTGGCGGTGGATCTTT
>JABXIR010000101.1 GCA_013372965.1 Gammaproteobacteria bacterium | reverse complement strand
TTAACATCCCATGATCTGCAAACGCCGTGCAGAAAGCAGGCGATGCTTGCTGACACGGTATTGCTCACAGAAGAAAATAATTTATCTCCCGCGGGCACCAAACAGTTGGAAAAGATCAAATCTCAAGCCATCAGTCTCCGCGATCTGGTGAATACCTTCCACCTACTCGCCACCAACCAGGCACAAAAACATTCGAAAGAAACTTTTAACATGAATGAGCTGGCGAACGAGTGCCTAGCGAAGCATTCCGACGAGTTTTCAGGGGCAAATGTCTGCGTTGATTGGGACTGTGATATCCACGCATTTAAGAGCATCGTTCGATTACTCATCGAGAACGCAATTAAAAATGCGTTGAAACATGGAAACTCTCCGTTGAATATCCGATTTTATTCCGAATTCGTCGTGGGTAAACGCGCCTTCCACATAGAAAACTCGACCGATAACGATAGCGAAACTAACGAAGATCTTTTCTCTCCGTACAGACAAAGCAAGCACTCGAGCGAGGGGCTTGGGCTTGGCTTAAACATTTGTTCACGTGCCGTTGCTTGTCATAACGGCGATATTTGGTACGAAGCAGGTGACGGTATATTCCGACTAAGCTTTACGCTTGGCTCCTAAGCCGTTTGGCCTTTTATCGTAAACACGGTAATAAACCGTGCGAATCTCAGTTTAGACGTGACGGACACAGGCAGTGAGACTTGACGAGGTCGCAACAGTAGCTCGAACCAGCGCCTGCATCTGTCGATTAATTTGGATCCGAGGTAATGAGGTGAAGTTCAATTTGTCGTCCTGATAAAAATTCGATGCTGTCCCCGTCGAAGAAAGCATCTTCCTCGAGCATAATCCTGATTTCTTGGTCATCCCATTCTGGCAGTGTCACCGCCACGTTCAACTCGATTGAGTATGCGGTGTTCGGATAAATCGGATAGTCACCCGCAATTGGAACGCCACCTTGCGAGTCCCACATCCCGATTGTCGGACCCGCGGCATGACCATGAAGCCCGAGAGGGTGCGTATAGATCGAGGGGTTTAGCCCCTCTTGTCGCGCTCGTGCGAGTGAGCTAGCGAGTAGTTCATTGCCTGACACGCCCACTTCAAAGCCATCCATGAGTATATCTTGCAGTCGATTACCCTGAGCTAGCGCGTCAACAAGGTAATCTGGCGCCTCCGTTTCTCCGGACTTTAATACATACGCGTGTTGCTGCTGGTCGGTATTAAGCCGCAAGTAGGTAATTCCAAAATCAACGTGAAGCAGATCGCCAGGATAAATCACATTCTCAGCGACGGCGTTGCTGAACGACTCGATTTGATCAAAGTCGGCGCCGTTGTTGCGCTGCAGTGAAACTGAAGGATGGAACCAGTTACCCAAGTTCAGTGCTGCAGACTGCTCTCTCAGCCACCATGCAATATCATCCGTCGTGGTGATCCCAGGAGTCACAACGGCGTTCGAAAACGCCTCCGCAATCAGCTCATGCCCTAACCCGACGAGCTCAGAAAACACCTCAACTTCGGTCGCGCTCCGTGTCTCAAGCCAACCAATGGCGAGCTCTCGCGAAGACCGAACACGGTGACGGAGATGCTCGGGTAGAGCCCCCATAAACCGTTCATACTCGCTCGCACTCATCCCGTCGGCCAACGCGAAGTCCGCGTCTTTGTTGATGGCAATCACCTTAGGATTACGAGATTCGATCACCTCGACCAAAGCAGCCCATTGATTCGGCTGAAGCTCTTTGTCCCACGATTGCTCGAACAATGAGCCAACGCCATAGCGAGATACGGCAAGCGCCTCGATCGGCTCTCCGTTTCCTGGATTGTACATAACCAACATTGTGTGTCGACGCGCCGACATCCAATCCGATGGGAGTAACGTTTTCAATACGGGATCTTCATTGTACTCACGCGACATCACCACCCATAAGTCGATACCTGAGCGCTCCATAATCTGAGGCAATACGGTATGTACTCGTTCTTCCAATATGTCATCGACGAGCTTGGCTCGCTCTCTGAGTGAAAGCGTCTCTCGTGCTTCGGCGAGATTTGTGAGCAGCATTATGATCCCAAAGATAGAGACAATCGAACGCATAACAGATCCTTGATCGTGAGTGTTGTTGACCGAACATAACACGAGACGGCAGACTTTTTCTAGAACGCACCCGTCGTTACGATTCGTGCATTCGATCTGGGTCAATGCTAGGGTGCTTACTATCATTCAAAGAGAACCCCAAAAAATGCTGGAAGAACTCGATTATCAACAGACACCCTTGGGTGCCATCAGCTTGCGCCGACGAATTGAACCTCGGTTAAACGATCGTATCGTGTACGAAGTCATCATGAACGGTGAATACTTAATGTCGAGTCTGTTTTATGAGGCCGAGGTTCAGCTATCGTACCTAGGACTCGCCAGCCTTAGAGGCGAGAAGCTCAATGTGGTCGTCGGTGGCTTAGGATTGGGCTACACCGCCGCTGCAGCCCTAGAAGATGATCGTGTTGAAACTTTGAAAGTAATCGATGTGATGGAACCGGTGATCTCTTGGCACCTAAAGGGCATGGTTCCCATGGCTAAAGCACTCACGCTCGATGAACGATGTAGCCTCGTTCATGATGACTTCTTCGCGTGGGCCATGAATGATGAGATAGAACAAGACAGCTTGGACGCGATCTTACTCGACATCGACCACTCGCCTGAACATTGGCTCAACGAAGCCAATGAAGGCTTCTATAGTCGAAAAGGCCTTGCAGCGATCAAAGCCAAACTCAAGCCAGGTGGCGTATTTGGTCTATGGTCTGACGATGAACCCGATGAGACTTTTACTCGCTTACTGGCATCGGTGTTCGATGAAGTAGAAGGTTCGATCATTTCTTTTGAAAACCCATACCAAGAGACACTCTCGACTAATGGTGTATACGTTGCGAAAAAACGTTCCTAGTTGAATGAGGAATTGACTCGAGTTAAGCAGTCAACCAAACTTCGACCTCTACACTAACTGACATTAGAGGGTGTGATGAAACCCGTCGACACGGCGATCGCTTGGCCTTTTACCGAGGAATCTGACTGGATTAATAGCGCCAAAGGCGATAGTAACCACTTACTATACGCAAGAAACACGCCCGCGCCCATCGTGACCGAATTGGAACAACGAATCGCGAACATGGAAGGCGCAGACTACGGTCTAGCATTTAGCTCCGGGATGGCAGCCATTTTCGCCACGCTTATGACGCTGCTAAAGCCCGGAGCAAAAATTGTTGCGCTTGACGCTCTCTACGGCGGCACCTTTAGCCTGCTTCACCATGTGTTTCCAACGTGGGGCGTCGATTGCCAATTGGTTCGAACACCAAGCGAGCTCTTTAAAGAAATTGAGCAAGGATGCGACATCGTCTATTTAGAAACGCCCTCAAACCCCATGCTCGTCGAAGTCGATATTGCGGCGACGAGTGCGCTCGCCAAAAAATCAAATGCCTTACTGATTTGCGATAACACCGTCGCAACGCCCTTTACACAAAACCCCATAAAGCACGGCGCCGATATCGTTGTTCACAGTGCGACGAAATTTCTGGGAGGCCACATGGACGCACTCGCAGGAGTCGTTTGCTGCAGTGCAAAGCATCGCGACCTAATTCACCAGCATCGCGAATTGATTGGCTCGGTACTCGCACCTCAAGCAGCACAGCTTATCTCACGCGGCTTAGAGTCGTTTGAACTGAGAATGTCACGTGCAACTGACAACGCGGCACACTTAGCCGCATGGTTGAACAATCACCCAAACGTCACCCAAGTCTTCCATCCTTCAATCAATGAGCCGACTAAACGAAGTACACTTCGCCGATCTGTGGCCCTACTCAGCTTTGAACTCAAGAATAGGGCAGCGGTAAGCCACTTCTTGAAACGATGCGACTCGCTTACTCTCGCCAGCACACTGGGGGCAACACACACGCTCATTGGTCTGCCCGAAACCACCAGCCATGTCGAATGCACTGTCGAAGAGCGGAAAGCGCTCGGCATCCCAGAGGGATTAGTTCGCGTCAGCGTGGGCATTGAACGCATCGAACAACTGCTCGCTCGGTTCGACCACGCACTCGAATTTTAGCCAAAAAAAAGAGCGCCGAAGCGCTCTTTAAATACCGATCGAGTTACGGAGTAACGATATTAAACCAGAAGCTAAACTCATCGAGCATCGCAAAGAAATTCTCAACGATTGCCCCATCTCCCTCTAGTTCAACACTGCCGTCATTCACCGCGTCTCTTAGCGTTGTTTCACCTAGCTGAATGCGATTCAATGTCGCCATGCTCATCTTCAACTTAACGTCGGAATTGCCAGTTACGTGTTGACTGTGGTTGAGAACCGCATTTTTAACGACCAGTTCATGTGACTCACCTAAGTCGGTGAAATCTACTTGTATTGAGAAGTCTGCACCCTCTGCTTTCTCGTAATTCAAACGAATCGCAAGATAATCAAAGACCATCTCTGGTGTCATCGCGCGAATCACGTCAGGTCCGTCCGTCTTTGTACCACCCGATGTTGGGACACCGTTACGCAACTCGAACGCACCTTGCAGATAAACTGAACGCCAAGGTCCTGACTCTGCTTGGTAACCTAACTGCTCATACGCATCCGCTAGCAAATTCTTCGCGTCTTGGTTGTCCGGGTTGTTAAACACCAAATGCTTACCCACTTCTGCGACCCAGCGATAATCGCCTGCATTAAACGACTGAAGCGTTTTCTCCATCGTCGCTTGTTCGCCACCCATAAACGCGATATAGCGCTGCGCGGCCTCTGCTGGCGGGTAGTTGTTTAGGTCTGATGGATTACCGGTGTACCAACCCATGTACCGTTGGTAAACCGCGCGAGAGTTGTGTCGAAGCGTGCCGTAATAGCCGCGCGTTGCCCAGTTGTTCTCGAGCTCTTCTGGAAGACGCAGCATTTCCGAGATTTCTTCGCCGGTGAAGCCGTGGTTCATCAGGCGAACCGACTGGTCGTGAATGAATTTGTAGATATCACGCTGCTTCTCTAGGTAAGGAACGATTTCTTCGTTACCCCAGACCGGCCAATGGTGACTCTGGAATTTCACTTCAACTTCATCACCCCAAAGCGCGATCGTTTCGTTTAGGTAACGCGCCCAAATTAGCGGATCACGCACTAATGCGCCACGAAGCGTCAGTACATTGTGAAGCGTGTTGGTGGCGTTCTCTGCCATCCACAAAGCCTTCCACTGAGGGAAGTACGTGTTCATTTCGGCTGGCGCTTCGGTACCTGGAGTTAACTGGAACACCATCTCGACCCCGTCGATGGTGACAACTTCACCCGACTCGATGATTTCTTGGGTAGGCTCGATCAGGCCGACGTTACCGGTCGATACCGTCATACCTAAGCCGCCGTTGATGCCGCCACGCTCGTTACGCGGCAACATTGCACCATACATGAGAATAGCGCGACGACCCATTGCATTACCTGCAATGACGTTTTCCGAAACGGCATGATCTGCAAAATGTTCGGGTGCGATAATCGCGACGTCATCGTATGAGCCGTCTTTAAACAAACCGCGAACACCACCGTAGTGATCTGCGTGGCTGTGGCTGTAAACAACCGCTTTAATCGGATACTCGCCCAACTGCGCAGTTAGGAATTCAAACGCACGAGTCGCTGTCTCCTCTGAAAGAAGCGGGTCGAACACAATCCAACCCGTATCGCCTTTAACAAAGGTGATATTCGTTAGGTCGTAGCCGCGAATTTGGTAGATGTTGTCGTCGACTTGAAATAATCCATGTAGCATGCCCAATTGAGCGTTACGCCAAAGACTTGGGTTAACCGTGTCGGGGGCTGCCGTGTCCTGAGTGATATAAGTTGAATACTCGTTTAGGCTCCAAACCGCTTGTCCATCGGCATTTTCAACATGCACAGACTCTTCGCTCGCCATAAACCCACGCTGAGCATTCTCGAAGTCACGAACGTCGTCGAATGGCAATTGATCGTAGTAAGATTGATTTACCTGTTGGGTATATTCGGTTGCGGGTTTAGAGTCTGCTGTAGTGATGATCGTTTGATCCGTATCGCTGGAAGTTCCTTCAGGACTGCATGCTATTGCAAGTCCGCAAAGTGTACTTACAAGCAGTGTTTGTTTGAATGACATACTTAAAGCCTCAGTTTATTGGTACTGGTTTATCTAAACTAACTCACTCATCGTTTTAATGAAACAATTAACTACACAACCGCTTTAACGCCGCGTACTCGCGCTTGCCGACTCCCGACGCGCCCACTTGTTTCGCAACCAACTGTTCAGTTCGCTCTGCAATATCGTTACTGATGGGAATCAGTGGTTTTCCGGTTGCGTCACAGGCGACCTGAACCTCACACGCTCTCTGAAGTACCCAAGTATTCATAAATGCTTCTTCGATGGATCTACCTGCACTTAACAAACCGTGATTTCGAAGAATCAGCTGATCGTTATTTCCCAAGCTCATCACGAGACGGCTCTTCTCGTCGTCGCTAACCGTTAGCCCTTCAAAATCGTGGTAAGAGACTCGATTATGAAGCATCACCGAATAGAAATTATCGGTACGCAAACCCTCTTTACTACAGGCCACTGCTAAACCCGCATCGGTGTGCAGATGTGTGATGCAATGAAGGTCGGGTCGAGCGGCATGAATCGCACTGTGTATCACCATCCCAGCCGGATTAGGCTCGAACTCATGCTGCTCGAGCTTATTTCCGTAGATATCGACTTTTATGAGGCTTTCTGCCGTGACCTCTGAATAGTGTAACCCGTACGGATTGATTAAGAAGGCGCCCTCTTGATCGGTTAGCTTCAGGGTGATGTGGTTGTATATGAGTTCATCCCAACCGAGATGAGCGAAAATTCGGTAGCAAACAGCCAACTCTTCCCGTTGAAACTTTTCACTCTCTGTCATTTAAACGCCTCCAATGGGTCGCCCGTAAGCGTGATACGGTGCATCAAACGCTTTTCGCCCTGATAGTCGTTGTTAGCGAAGTGCCAGGTAGTCCGATTATCCCATATCGCCACCGAACCTTCGGTCCAGCAATGATCATAGATGAAATCTGCCTCGACCACATGTCGGTAAAGCAAATCGAGCAGCTCTTTCGCTTCTTGATCTTCAAGCCCCTCGATCGCAACCACATGAGCAGGGTTTACATAGAGAATCGGATTACCGGACTGTGGGTGTTTAATCACCATCGGATGCGTCGCATCACCCACATCATCGACACCCCCTAAATTTGCGGCCTGATCTGTATTGCGATAATAGCCTTCGGCACCGTAGATATGTTTATTTGAATGTACTGCGTTTAACGGCAAAATCTGCTGTTTTACGTGTTCGGGTAGTGTTTCGTAGGCCTTGCCTAAGTGAGCAAAGCGTGTATCGCCACCCGCACTCGGAACTGTTCTCGCAACCAAGATCGAGCCCTTAGCGGGTTCTGGTTCGTACGAGTGGTCCGTGTGCCAGCCACCACCGATATTCATTGATTGTTTTTCCGACTTTGCAACGATCGCGACCTCGGGGTGCGTATCGAGCGCTTTAAAAAACGGATTTAATACGATATCACCCAACGTGTTGGCGAGTCGGACGTGATCGTCTGGCGTTACATTTTGTCCGTTAAAAATCAGTACACCGTGCTGAGCGAGTAACTGATTTATTTCGGTGGCTTGGTCGCGGGTAAGCTGCGTTAAATCAACGTTGCTAATGGTTGCTCCGCAACCGCAGTCATGGGCTGTAGTTTTCATTGTTATTGTTCTCTAGTTTTGCCTACCTAGACCCTACTCTGGCCGAAAATCCCCTGATGTCACGTTCGTGACACAACCGCCTCCTACTAGCTCGACGTCGTGACTCGGGTAAAGCGGTTGAGCGGTTGAGCGGTTGAGCGGTTGAGCGGTTGAGCGGTTGAGCGGTTGAGCGGTTGAGCGTATATCCAAGTGTGTGACCGATACGACCAAGATCCCAACAACGCGAGCGCCGAAAGCAGCCCACTCATTGCTGTATTTTTGCCGATTGGTTTCGAGTGATCGCTAGGCGGGATCGCTGGAC
>JABXIR010000064.1 GCA_013372965.1 Gammaproteobacteria bacterium | reverse complement strand
GGCCTTTGTTGGGGCGTCGGCCGGAAAGTACTGCACCTCCGATGTACCCAAATCATTAGTCATCCCACCGTACATCGTAAGATCATCCGACGTACCGTCTTCGTGGCGATGATCATGCTTTAGCTGAAGCCCGGACCCTGTTTTGGTGATAACCCAAGTTCTCGACCGATCGTCACCGACAAAAAAAGGCACTCTGAGCTCTTCATCCGAACAGCTCATCACGTGCATTACAAGAGACTCGCCTGCAAAATCCGCATCTGCTGCGTCAGTTGACATGACAACGCCTGAGTATGCTGCGCCACAATGAGACGAGATAGCGTTAAAGAATTGATCCTGCTCGGGCGTACTAAGAACTGGGGCGGGCGCTTTCTCAGCCGACGCCATATTGGCCCCAGTTGATAACACGATAGCCGAAATCCACTTAGCGTACATGTTCGCCTCCCGTTGAATTGCTATCAGCGACCACCTCAAAGCGATCGCCATCCAAACGTATAATGGTTACGCGACGGCCAACATCGAGACCGCTTTCACCCGATGCGCGCCAGAGCGTGTCACCGACTTGTATTTTGTACTGACCAGTACTCAATAATTCAACGACGCGACCTTGCCTGCCAATGAGCTGTGCCATACGATGGTTCAGCAGCGGGGAATCGGTTTGAGCATTGAAGCCGCGAAAACGTTTTACGTACCAGAAACTCAACACCGCGCCTAGCACGGAGAACACCGAAACCTGAACGTACCAAGCGAGGTCGACGACGGCACCTAGGCCAGCAACAAACAAGCCCGCGACCGCGAAGCCCAGCAGAAACCCTCCTGCACCCAACGCTTCTAGGACTAACAGAAAGCCTGCGAGTACTACCCAGTGCCACCAGAGCATATGAAACTGATCCATCTATTGCCCCCTAACGCTATGACTTAGCGTTGCTAATAACATCCTTAATGCCTTCGATCGAGCCTATTAGGCTACTGGCTTCGAGTGGCATAAGAACGACTTTACTATTTTCAGCCTTACCGATGTCGGCCAGCGCCTTCGTGTAACTTTGAGCGATGAAGTAATTAACCGCGTTCAAGTCACCTTCTGCAATCGCCGTAGACACCATATTGGTTGCCTTCGCTTCTGCCTCAGCTTGTCGCTCGCGTGCCTCTGCCTCGAGGAACGCAGCCGTTCGAGCCCCTTCTGCGCGAAGAATCTCGGCTTGTTTTTCACCTTCAGCACGCTGAATTTCAGCCTCACGTACACCCTGCGCCGTGAGTATCTGTGCGCGCTTGTCACGCTCTGCCTTCATTTGATTCGCCATCGATTGGACGAGGTCGTTTGGTGGCGTGATATCGCGAATCTCGATACGAGTTACTTTTACGCCCCATGGGTCAGTCGCCTCATCGACTTTGGTGAGCAGAGCGATATTGATCGCGTCTCGATTAGACAGCATTTGATCAAGCTCCATTGAGCCGACGACGGCACGAATATTGGTCATCACTAGGTTCTGCATCGCGCGAGGCAGGTCATTCACTTCGTAAGATGCTTTGACAGGATCAACGACTTGAAAGAAGCAAACCGCGTCGGTTGTCACCATCGCGTTATCTAATGAAATCACTTCCTGAGGATCGACGTCTAACACTTGCTCCATGACGTTTTGCTTTCGACCGACGCGATCGACGAATGGAATAATAAAGCTAATCCCGGGAGCAATGGTTTTGGTATAGCGGCCGAAACGTTCGATCGTGTAACGAAACCCTTGCGGAACTATTTTAACCGAGGTTAAAACAACCACGACCACCACAAACAACAACACAATCGCGAAAATATCCATATCAAGTCCTTTTTTGCTTCTATTTGTTAGTTATATTTAACACGAAAATAATAGAACTTCAAATAATATCTTTCTTTCGTTAGTATCAATTATGACCAACAAATCACAAGCATCTATAACTATGGCAAGTAACTACGATACCCCTGCACTCAGAGAAACAGTTAAGCGTCTTATACGGTCGCAAATGGTTTTAAAAGGAATGGAATACAAAGAACTTGCAGAGCGCTTAGAAGCTATGGGCATCCACCAGCGACCGGGCACTCTGCGAACCAAGATCACCACGGGCACGTTAGGCGGTCAGCTGCTGCTTGCGATATTAATTGCCATTGGTATGCGGACGCTCGACCTTGAGCAAGTGCAGGACGTGATCGAAGATATCGAAAATGAGCTTGCGACCGATCACTCGTCGAATCCCGCCACTCCGACCATGTAGTCAGTTGATTTATAAAAGACACAAAAAAGCCCGCCTAAAAGCGGGCTTTTTATTACACACTGGCTTACGCAAATGGGTGACGTAAGACAACCGTTTCGACACGATCTGGGCCAGTTGATACGATGTCGATCGGCACACCGCACACCTCAGATAAACGTGCAATGTAATCGAGCGCCGCCTGCGGCAACTGATCTAACGAGGTCGCGCCGACCGTATTTTCTGACCAACCAGGCATACTTTCGTAGACTGGAGTAATCGACTCGTACTCGTCTGCAGAGGTTGGTGCCGAAACACTATTACCGTTAGCATCGAGGTATGAGGTACAGATCTTCACCTCTTCTAGACCATCAAGTACGTCTAGCTTAGTAAGACACAAACCCGAAATCGAGTTGATGCGAACTGCCTGACGAAGCGCCACAGCATCAAACCAGCCACAGCGACGAGCGCGCCCAGTAGTTGTACCAAATTCGCGGCCTCTCTCTGCTAGACGCGCACCGACATCATCGAACAACTCAGTGGGGAATGGACCTGCGCCTACACGAGTCGTGTAGGCCTTAGTAATACCTAGAATATAGTCGAGGTACATTGGACCAACACCAGACCCCGTCGCAGTGCCACCCGCGGTGGTATTCGATGAAGTTACGAAAGGGTAAGTCCCGTGGTCGATATCGAGCAGCGAGCCCTGAGCACCTTCGAACATAATGTGCGAACCTTGCTCGCGATGATTATGAAGAAACTCAGTGACGTTAGTAACCATTGGGCGAAGGTCTTCCGCCATCGCGATGGTTGACTCGAGCGTTTCTTCATAGGAGATTGCTGCTTCGCCATAGTAGTTCGTTAGCATGAAATTATGGTATTCCATAACACCCTTCAAGCGCTCAGCAAATAAGTCGCGATTAAGCGCGTCACCAAGGCGCAAACCGCGACGAGCGACTTTGTCTTCGTAAGCAGGTCCGATACCACGGCCGGTGGTACCAATCGCCTTTTTACCACGAGCGCGCTCGCGAGCCTGGTCGAGTGCAACATGAATTGGCAAAATCAATGGGCATGCGTTGGAAATGCTTAAGCGATCGCGAACGGGAACTCCGTTATCCTCAAGACCTTTCATCTCTTTATGTAGCGCGTCGAGTGCTAATACAACACCGTTGCCGATTGCACAGTGCACGTTGTCACGCAAAATCCCAGACGGGATTAGGTGGAGCGCGGTTTTCTTACCATCGATAACCAGTGTATGACCTGCGTTATGGCCACCTTGGAATCGAACCACAACCTGCGCCTTATCGGTGAGCAAGTCAACAATCTTACCTTTGCCTTCGTCACCCCATTGGGTTCCGAGCACGACTACATTTTTTCCCATTGTATTTTGTCCACTATGGATTTTCGTCAAAGGCGCGAAGTTTAGCCCCTTCATCACCAAATGTTAATACGAAGTTGCACTTGCGGCGCAAACTATCTTCGGGCAGTGCGGTATTACCTTCGATTACTGTATTTCCGTCTTCGCGGAGTCGTTCAATATCTGACCAAACCTTCGCCAATATCTCGCGATGTACGTAGATGTTCTTTTTCGGCGCGCACTCAGGAAGATTAGCGACCGTCATAATGGTCTTGAGGTCGGCGTTGAATCCCGTAGCCGCCCGCGAACGACCAAACAAGCCCGAGACATCATCGTAGCGCCCGCCATTAGCAAGCGGATAACCAATCTCGGTCGTTAACGCCGAGAACACCAACCCAGTATGATAATCGTAACCTTGCGTTTCAGAAAAATCGACGTAGGCGTTGATACTCGGATATTTGAGCTCAACTTCGTCGAGCACTCGGTACACCGAACTCAAAGCATCGTCAATTTCGTCATCATAGCCCTTTAGAGCTTTGGCCAGCCGATCAAACGAATCCCGACCACCTTGAATAGTAGCAACAGAGTGAAGCAATTGCCCAGTTTCTTCGGACAACTGGTGCTCGGCAATGATACCCTCAAGCTTTTCCACACGCTTGCTATCTAGCGCTTCGAGAATTTCTCGCTCTGTATCTTTCGAGATACAAACCTTCTCAAGGATGCGACGTACGATACGAACGTGGCCGACATCCAGCGTAATATTTGGAATGCCAACGGAACTCAAGGTATTAAGCATTAGCGAAATAACCTCAAGATCACCCTCCACAGAAGCGTCGCCAAATAACTCACAGCCGATCTGTATTGGTGAGCGCGACCCCAGGGCTCTTCTAGGCGCTGTATGAACCACCGAGCCTGCATAACATAAACGATTGACGCCCTCTGACGCCATCGCGTGTGCGTCGATACGAGCAACTTGAGCAGTAATATCAGCACGAAGTCCCATAGTGCGACCGCTCTTACGATCCATCATTTTGTAAGTACTGATGTCTAAATCGGGGTTCGTGTCGAGCAACAGCGACTCAACAAATTCTATGAGTGGTGGTATTACAAGTTGGTAGCCCCACGATGCGTATTGGTTGAGAAGCTTTCGGCGCAGCCGCTCTACCTTCGCGGCCTCTTCGGGTAGCAACTCCTCGATACCTTCGGGAAGCATCCAGCGATCGAATGTCATGGTATTTTCCTTAAAATGACGGTGTACGCTTAGTTGTAAAAACTGGCCTTGTCGAGGCATAAAAAAACCGGGGCGAACCCGGCTTTTGAGTTTAACACTGCTCTAACTGCTTCTCTATGATGATTATTTATTCATCACGACCGTTTTGATTGTTCAAGTAACGGAAGAATTCAGAGTCAGGTTGAATAACCATCATGTCGGCACTGCTATCGAAGGTTTGTCGATACGCGGTGAGAGAGCGCCAAAACGCGTAGAATTCGGCATCTTCACCGTAGGCATTGGCAAAAATCGCGGCAGCGGCCGCATCACCTTCGCCTCGAAGAATTTCGGCTTCACGATAGGCGTTGGCTTCAATCACGATCTTTTGGCGATCTGCATCCGCTCGGATACCTTCCGCAACCTCTTGACCTTGCGAACGGTACTCACGTGCCTGACGTTCACGCTCTGCACGCATTCGACGGAAAACCTCGCTTGAAACGTCGTTCGGCAACTCGATCTTCTTCACACGCACATCGACCACTTCAATACCAAGCTGCTCACGCGTTGTATCGAGCAGCCCCACATTGAGGTCTTCCATCATTTCGTCACGCTCGAGAGTCACAACCTCTTCTAAGGTGCGAAGCGCGAACTCGTTGCGCAAACCTTCGTTAATTCGCTGAGACAGCAGACGCGCGGCACTCTGTGAATTACCGTTGGTCGAAACGAAGTAACGCTCTACATCAACAATGCGCCATTTCGAGTAAGAGTCGACAGAAAGTACTTTCTTCTCTGCGTTCAGGAATTCCTCCGGTGGCGAATCGAGTGTCTGTACTCGTGCATCGAATATTCGCACCTCTTCCACTACGGGCCATTTCCAGTGAAGGCCTGCGGGGATGTCAATTTCCTCGAGCTTACCGAAGCGCAGCTTGACCGCGCGCTCGGTTTCTGAGATCACGTATAAGGTGTTCGAGAGTAGTAGCGCTGCCAGTACAAGACCGATCAACACAAAAATTGGCTTATTCGAGCTCATCGACGGCCCTCCCTTACAGCATTGTTGCGACGCGAAGGCTCCGGAGTACGAAGAGACTCAAGCGTTTCCTGAGCGGCACGCAAGTTAGACACATCAAGATTTGGGTCTGGTCGACTGCTTTGACGAGACTGGCTACCCATTTGGTCGAGAGGTAGGTAGAACACATTGTTTCCGCCATCGACATCCACCAATATCTTGTTGGTTCGACCCAGCACATCTTGCATCATGTCGAGGTACATTCGTTCGCGAGTTACCTCAGGCGAACGACGATACTCCGTCAAGAGCGACGTGAAACGAGCCGTCTCACCTTCGGCCTCGGCAATCACTCGTTCGCGATAAGCTTCGGCTTCTTCACGAACACGCTGAGCTTGACCACGAGCAATCGGAACAATCCCTAAGGCATAAGCCTCTGCTTCCTCACGAAGACGGTCACGATCCTCGAGTGCGCGAGCCACGTCGTTAAACGCGTCGCGAACATCGGCAGGTGCCTCGGCTTTTTCGACAGCCACTTTAGTGACATCGATGCCTGTGTTGTAGTCTTCCATCAGCTCTTGGAGACGCTCACGAGCTTCCGTCGCAACTAAAGCACGACCACTCGTCATAACGGAATCCATTGCCGTGGCTCCGATCACGTGTCTCAACGCGCTATCGGTCGCTTCTCTAAGAGAGCGTTCAGGATCGTTTACATCAAGAACGTATTTTTTGATGTCGACGATACGATACTGAACCGAAACCGTTACTTCGACCAAGTTTAAGTCGCTCGTTAGCATGCGGCCCGAGGTACTGTAGTCACGAAGCTCGGTTACGTTGTGAATAAATTTCTCGTCGAGTAATGGCGGATTCCATTGCAGTCCTGGTCCGACTTCTTCCGAGAACTTACCCAAACGAAGAACGACACCTCGCTCTTGCTCTTTGACCTGGTAAACACCAGATAAACCCCAAACGATGGCAACCAAGGCAAGCACAAGACCGACAATCGGCATCGTGTTCGATGAGCCGTTATTAGAACCGCCACCGCTTCCGCCACCAAACATGCGACGAATTCGATCGTTGAATTGCTTCAACGCGTCGTCTAGGTCCGGTGGACCATCATTCTTTTTGCCACCCCAAGGGTCGCGATCATTTCCACCAGGCTCATTCCAAGCCATAACGATCTCCATTTATTCGTTTAGTTTGTTGATTACTTTATCACTTAAAGCACGAATTACTACCGCACTAACCGAAGTTCGCACGCTTTGTTAGAACGGTTCGGGTTCAGGCTTTGGAAAACCCGCTTCCGTAAATTTCTGGTCGGCCAGCGCATCATGTGCTCTGAGCTGCGACAGCTCAATGCTATTTATACGCACATCAATCTCACAGCGACCATTATCTAGGTAGTTTTCGTTTTGCACGACCCCCAATTCATGCAGTTTCGCTCGCAGTTTTGAATCTGCAGGGTCGAGCGACAGCAAAACGCTTACCACACCGGTTCCGAGTCGCTCACGAAGTGCAGCGGCCAACAGCGGAATCCCCGCACCCGTGACCGCCGAGACCCACACACGCCATGGCACGCCATGTTCGTCTCGATCAATACGGCCTTCGTCATGCGACAGCAGATCAATTTTATTGTAGACCAGCAAACTGGGAAGCTCGTGAGCATTGATTTCGCGGAGAACTTCGTTGACATGACCGATATTATCTTCACGATTCAGATCGCTCGCATCCACCACATGAAGTAACAGATTCGCCTGAGCAGCTTCCTCGAGTGTCGCACGAAATGCTTCAACTAGTCGGTGAGGCAGATGACTGATGAAACCCACCGTATCCGCTAGAACAACCGGACCAACATCATCGATTTCGATTCGTCGCATGGTGGGGTCTAGCGTCGCGAACAATTGGTTCGCAGCAAACACATCAGCAGAACTTAATCGGTTGAACAGCGTACTCTTACCCGCGTTGGTATAACCGACCAGAGACACCGTCGGCACCGATGCACGACTTCGCGCACGGCGACCCTGCTCTCGCGTTTTTCGTACTTTATCGAGACGGCGCTCAATGTACTTAATACGTTCTCGCAGTAAACGACGGTCAGTTTCAAGCTGGGTTTCACCCGGGCCACGCAAACCAATACCGCCTTTTTGACG
>JABXIR010000210.1 GCA_013372965.1 Gammaproteobacteria bacterium | reverse complement strand
CACGGTCTCAACGTGTATGGCTTCGATCATATTGGGCACGGTCGAAGCGACGGCGTTCAGGGGCATATTGATCATTGGTCACAATATACGCAAGGGTTGGATGATGCTATTCAGTGGTGGCTAGCGGCAGATGACTTCCCCAAGTACATTTGGGCCCACTCGATGGGCACGGTGATTACACTCGATTGGTTAGAGCAGAGTCCACTTGCATCGAAGCTAAGTGGTGTGGCATTGAGCGGCCCGGTGGTCGAAGCTAATGCATCACCTGTACTGATTTGGTTAGCGAAGGTACTCAGTCGTGTCGTACCCAGGCTGAAACTGTCTCACGGTCTCGATATTAATGGTATTTCGTCGATACCGTCTGAGGTGGATCGTTATCTTGCCGATCCATTAGTCTTTGATCGTGTGTCCGCGAGATGGGGGGCCGAGATGCTCTCTGCGATGAGTCGAGTCAAGACAGCGCTCGATCAGATTAAGTGCCCCATCCTGATTGGTCACGGCACCGCAGACTCAATTAACTTGCCGGAAAATTCGAACTATATCGAACGCGCGTTAGTGAATTGCTCAGTCGAGCTGAAGTGGTTTGAAATGGCTCGACATGAGCTTCACCATGATATATCGAGGGAGAAGTGGCTGGCTACCTTGGTTGCGTTTGTTGAGAGTCATTGCCCCTCATAAGCAACGAACATTTCGCAGACTCGTAACGCAAAAAGGGGAGCTTATTACGCTCCCCTAATTACATCTTCGACGACGAAAATTTAACTGGGCATCGACGAGTATTCAGGACCGATGCCAATGCTCCAGACAATGACGCTGGCGACTTTCAAGATCACTAGTAGCACCAAACCAACGGTCATGACGGATGATGAGAACATGAATGCGCGTTCCTTCGGAATTTTCATCAGAATTGGCATGCCTTCGTAGCATAGATATACCGCCCAAGCGACTCCGGCGAATGCGACTACAGCACACAACCACAAGTGTGGGTAGGCGAAGACGAGTCCTGAGAGGAAGACGGGCGTCATCAGGAATACCGCCATCGTCATTCCTCGACCTTTCTCCATCTCACCTTCGGCGAACGTTTCAGTCATCCAGTCGATGAATTCGCCTAGGGCATAGACCATGAAGCAATTGGCAAAGTAGCTAACCACGGCCAGCGACGCGGCGCTTTGCTGGGTTAGGTACATGTGATTGCCGTTAAACCCCCAACCCACTTGAGTTACACCGTAAAACGTAGCGAGGACAGGAATCAAGGCTAAAAAGGGGACGTGCGTTAAAAACACACTCAATTTATTTTCACGTTCTTGACGTATGGTTGCCCACTCAGAATCTGGATGGGTAAGAATACCGACAGTATGACTTAGTAGTTTCATAATCAACACTCCGTAAACTTTACTAATGGTCTTAATTTAAGCTTAGTAGAGGATGATTTTTTTGCGTCAAATTTTTACGAATAATTTGTTAGCGATGTTGACGGTCAGGGTAGAATCGTCGCGTGTCGTCAAACGGGTAGATATATGGCGTAGACCCATTCTCGACCCGTTGCTGAAGCGATGTCCAGGTGTCGACTTCGTATAGGTTCGAGTGGTGGCGCTCGAAGGCGCGTTTAGCTTCGATATTGCCGGCAAAAAAGTAGCCGAATTCTTCGGGAAATACGTCGTTGTCGGCGACGGAGTACCACGGTCGATCCGAATACAGATCGGCGGCGTTTCTCGGCGGTGGGATGCGCCGGAAATTACAGTCGTTTAGAAACATAATCTCATCGTAATCGTAGAAAATCACACGATTGTGACGAGTAACGCCAAAGTTTTTGAGTAGCATATCGCCTGGGAAAATATTGGCGCCCGCGATTTCCTTGATCGCGTTTCCGTAATCCCGCATCACTAAGTCCAAGTGGTCTGAGTCGGCCTCAGCCACATAGATATTGAGTGGGATCATGCGTCGCTCGATGTAAACGTGAGCGATTCGAACACGGCTGCCAATGATCTCAAACTGACTTGGTGCCTGCTGCTGGAGTGTCTTTAATACGTCAGGATCGAACAGCGCCGTATCAATCCAGAAGTGTTTGAACTCCTGGGTATCGGCCATCCGACCTGCTTTGTCGTGGCGATTCACCAGTCGATACTTATCAATGACTTCTTGCTTTGACACTTTCTTAGGTGGGGTGAAACTGTCCTTGATGACTTTGAAAACGACATCGAAACTTGGCAGTGTAAATACCGTCATTACCATGCCGGGGATGCCGTCGGCAAACACGATTTTGTCACCACAGTCTTTCGTGTGTTCGAAAAAGTCGCGAGCGAACTCGGTCTTCCCGTGCTTGATGAAACCTAGGCTGGTATACAGCTCATGACGATGCTTGAACGGCATAATTGTGGCAAGGAAATTGACGTAAGCTTGGGGAATTCGTGCATCGACCATGAAGTGTGAGCGGCTGAAGCTGAATATGACGCTCGCGTCGTCGACCGAGGTAATACAAGCGTCTACAAAGATGCCACGCTCGAGATCGTGCGAGATCGGCAAGATTAACGGTATCGTTTGATCGGAGAATAGAATTCTACCGATCAGGTACGCGCCTTTGTTTCGATAAAACACCGATTTTAAAATTTGAATTTCCGTAGGGGCGGCTTTGAGGTTGAGCTGTTTAAAATCGGCTTGAAGCGTCTTGACGATATGGTCTGCGTCTTGGTCCGCATCAATCCATGGCACGCCAAACTCGTATCGGTCTAGGATGTTGATTGCGAGGTCGTCCCAGTCGCCGCTAAAAATAAAACGATTAAATACGCGAGGGTCGATATCGCGTTGCGAAGCGGTTTGGCTAGAAACGAATAAGTAAGATTCATCCATTTCCTCGAAACTAAACCAATTTGAGTAAACGGAGTTGTAAAACGTGTGGGTGATATTGCGGTTATCGTGCTCGAAAGTCATGCGATCGTACTCGCGCTTGACGGACCGCCACAGCTCAAGGTGAGTTAACTGCTCGTTGGCGAGGTTCTTAAGCTTTTGAATGGTTCGATCAATTCCAGCTCGGTACACATCCCCGCGTTTCTTTTGTGCCGCGCTGACAGCAGGCCAGTCACCCTGTTCGAAGCGAGCTCGAGCGCCGATGGTCACGCGGTTATGATCTTCGATGGCCGCTTCGAATCCATTCAAAATCGAGGTGGCGATTCGGGTGGCGGTGTACGCATGTTTTTTGGCAGAGGGCATGAAAAAGTCCGTCGTGCGAAGCAACTGGGTTGAGGTATAATAACTCGACTTTAACACTAAATATAATGATAAGCCTATGTCCGAATCTGTCATATTACTACGCGAAATACCCACAGCGACGGGTCATGTGATCGCACACCTAACGCTAAATTCTCCTAAGACGCTCAACTCCCTCTCGCTGCCGATGGTCGAGTTGTTGCAACGATACCTCGATGATTTTAAATCTCGAGATGAGGTTGTCATGATCTTTCTCGATGGTGCAGGTGAAAAAGCATTCTGCGCTGGGGGCGATATTAAGCGCCTTCGAAGCGATGCGATTGAGGGCGATCACGGTCGCGAGTTTTTCGCTAAAGAGTATCGACTTGATTACACCATCCATAACTACTCGAAGCCGATTGTTGTTTGGGGCAGCGGCATTGTTATGGGCGGCGGTCTAGGTCTGCTCGGTGGCGCCTCTCACCGTGTTTTGACCGAAACGAGTCGAATCGCCATGCCGGAAATATCGATTGGTCTTTACCCTGATGTGGGCGGTTCTTACATGCTGTCAAAAGCGCCCAAGCCGTTTGGTCTATTCATGGGACTGACGGGTTGTTCCGTAAACGCCGCCGATGCGATTGCATTAGGTATTGGCGATTTCATTTTAGAAAACGATGCCAAGCATCAATTGCTCGCTAATTTTCTAACGGTCGATTTGACCAAAGACGCTCACCAGCACGTGTCGTCAGTGCTGTCACAGATGGCAGCCGACAGTGAGTCGATCGAGCCTCGAATGATGTCAAAGCGTGAAGACATTATTTCGCTCTGTTCGGGCGACGATTTGCAAACGATTATCGAACGTTTTGAGAAGCTAGATACCGACGATCGTTTCTTATCGGGTTCGAAAAGCAAACTGCTCAGCGGATGTCCTATGACAGCTCATCTAGTTTGGCAACAAATCCAGCGCGCGCCATCAATGACGCTGGCGGAGATTTTTCGGATGGAATGGGTGATGAGTGTGAACTGCTTAGCTGGGCCTGATTTCCAAGAAGGGGTGCGTGCACTGATTGTTGATAAAGATAACGAACCTAAATGGCAGCACACCTCGGTCAGCTCGGTTTCAGCGGATGAGGTGGCCGCGATGTTCGAGTTGCACGAGGCTAACCCACTGGCCGATCTTTAATCGTTGTTAAACAAGGTCGCTAGAGCGCGCTGTTTACGATCGAATATGTTGCTTGATTGACCTGAGTCGATTGAATGCGCAGTCCGCTTGAGTTCATTGGATTGCTCCGTTTCGCCCAAGAAATCATGTACTGCCGCAAGGGCGTAGTACAAGGTAGCGGCGTTGGGAGCTGCTTCGATGGCCTGCTCGAGACGCTCTACAGCAAGGTGAGGGCGACCAGAAATTAACGCCTCGGACGCTTGTCGGCGCAAGTAATAGGGATGACTCGAACGATATTCCGCCAGTTGACGCTCAATCAGTTGCGCTCCCTCTCGGTCGTCTCGCTGCTTGAGAAACTGCTCGTAGTTACTCAGGGCGACCTCTCGTGCGTAAGTCTGGTTAATTGAAACACCAAATAATAGTCGCGCATCGCGTTCACTTCGCTCGGCGTGGATTAAAGCGAGGTTGGACCAGAGGCCCGCGTGGGATGGAAAGTGCCGAACCGATTCTCGCGCGAGTGCATCTGCATGAATCATATCGCGTTCAATCAATGCACGGGCCGCTTCGTTCCCAATGAGTAACCCATACGCCTCTTGGTCGCTGAGTCGATGCGACTGGCGAGTTTGTTCGCGGTAACCGGTGATATCAAAATCAAACCATTGTCCATCTGCTTTAACGCGCGCCGCAATGTGGTGAATTGATAACCATTCTTCAGCGCCCGCGTTTGTCCAGATAGGTGGTTGTTCGACGTATACGAACTCTGCTTCAAGACCAAGTTCACGAGCATGAGCAATAACGAAGGCACTGAATTCTATACAGCTGCCCGTCCGCTCGGTTGATGAGCCATTGGAAAATAGTGAGTAAGTCCATTCGAATTCGGTCGTATTGTAGAGGTATTGTCGCAGGCGTATTACGCGGAGCCGGTCACTTGGCGAGACGGTTTGATTGAGTGTTGTGCGCAACCGAGTGGGTGTCGCGTTCGGTGTTAGTCGTTGCTCATGAAGACGCAACAGAGCGGCGTTATCTTGACTTATATTCGCGCTGTTCGATGGTTCAACGGGTGACTCGACGACGTCGACAATGTGAGTATTAACCTCGGGGAAAAGCGTGCGCTCAGGGACGGGCGGCACCGTGGGTAATTGATTAAGTCTGACCTCAGTAAGGTTTCTGGGCGCCGTGGCACAGGCAGAGACTAAAGAAATT
>JABXIR010000287.1 GCA_013372965.1 Gammaproteobacteria bacterium | reverse complement strand
TCGACTGTCGATGTCTTCATTACTTACGCCCGTCACACGGATATAGAAGTCGTGAAGCCAGATCATCTCTTGATCACGTCGTTCGACCTCATAAGGCCGTTCACCAATAACACGTAGTCCTAAATTCTCGAACTTTGGCAGTACATCAGAAAGCTCTAACGGAGCATCAAAACGGAATACGCGGAAACGAGCATGCTCTGATTCGTCGACGACCGAACGGTAAAAATGAACCGCCAGCGATTGATCCATAGCTACCTTGTCGATCGTGACGATATCTTGAGCCGCAAATCGCGTGTCGTAATCCTCACGATAAGCAGCTGGGAACGCACCTTGATACAAACTCGCTAGCCGCGAACCTTGCTCATCGCCAAGTGTTTCGCACAAGGTATCGCGAAGACGGTCAGGCCACTCACGACACATATCCAAAATGGTGTTTTCTAGCCACGCCAGATCGATGTCCCGGGAATCTGCACTTGTGGTTCGCAAAATAAAGCGAACACGAGCGTGATTACTGCCGCTGAAGAAGGTATTGAATTCAGAATCGACCGCATCAAGCTCATCACAGAGAAAGCGCTGAATGTTTTTACGCAGTTCAGTGGTATAACGCTCGCGAGGTACATAGACGATACAGGATACGAATCGCCCCATTCTTCCACGACGAATCACGACGCGAACGATCGGCCGCTCCTGAAGTCGCAGTGCACGATTAACGCCCGTATAGAGCTCTTCTGGCGTTGCATGGAAAAACTCGTCCGTCGGATAGTTACTGAGCAGCTGACGAAGGACTTTGCCATCATGGCTGGTTGTCGGAACTTTAACGCGGTCTAAAACATAATCGACCTTCTCGCGAATGACCGGGATATTTTGAGGACTCTCGTGATACGTGCTCGAGGTAAACAAGCCAAGGAAGCGATGCTCGATGCTAGGGTCGCCTGCATCGCGCACCACCACATAATCTGAATAGACATGACGATGTACCAATGAGCGCGACGAAGACTTAGTAAATGCGATTGATTCGCCTTCGGCCAAGATATTACGATTCGTTAAGTCGTCGTCACTCTCTTCGGTCAAGGTCGTTGTCACACCGAGACAATCTGTGATCGAGCAATCCTGCCATCGAGAATAGCCTAGGAAAATAAAATGCTCGCGACGCAACCACTCAAGAAACTCGTATGTACGAGCGTCTTTTGCTTTATGCGCATTACTCACCGACTCGACCTTATCGATAATCGCTGGGAAAGCATCTACTACAGATTCGACCGTGCTAATAGCAACACGGAGTGACTCAGTGATCACCTCAATCTCATCAACTCGCTCTCGACGACCTACCTCGACATACATGAAACAACGCGGAGATTCGGACTGTGAGACATGGCTGTGCAACATACGCACTTCGATACCGTGCGTATCGAGTGCAATTCTCAGGGTATCAACGAGAAACGGTAAATCAGGCCAATTGAGCGTAATGATCGAATTATTGGCCTGCCAACCTTCACGCTCAATCGTGGGATTGTAGACGCGCAGGTGTGGTTCTTTAATCGAACTTTGTAACGCCAGATCAACTAACCATCCAGCGATGTTCTCTGGCTTGCGCCCAATCAGTTCGTCCGTTGGAAAGTTCACGAGCCAATGGTCGATAAACCTACGCTGCTTATCGTCGAGCTTAGTTTTACCAACGATGTCTAATACTTGTTCAAGATCTTGTGTTTTCATCATGAGAATCCCGAGTCTCACATTAACCAAATGTTAGTGTAGTTATTATTGTTCGGCTTACACGTTT
Organism: Gammaproteobacteria bacterium; assembly: GCA_013372965.1. Taxonomy (GTDB): domain Bacteria; phylum Pseudomonadota; class Gammaproteobacteria; order Pseudomonadales; family DSM-25080; genus Umboniibacter. The sequence goes on along the minus strand of JABXIR010000287.1, from coordinate 2,229 downwards.
AAGTCGCCGACTAACGCCGACGTTCGTGCCGCTCCTTGTTTTCTAATTTTTTTTCATCCGATTTACGAAGCATTACATAGGTTGCTCCGACGCCACCATGCTTCGGTTGCGCTGAGTAGAAGGCCATCACTTGCGGTAGCTGCGGAAGCCATCGATACACATGGCTCTTTAGCAAAGCCTTAGGCTCACTTCGCTGCCCTTTACCGTGAGCAATAATGACCGTTCTTAAACCATAACGTTGACAGTCTTCAATAAATTCGAAAACGTCCCTTCGCGCCTCTTCCACGGTTCGGTTGTGAAGATCGAGCTTCGCCTCGATCTCGTATTTACCAAGCCTCAGATTCTTCAATACACCGTGTTGAATACCGGGTTTCTTGAACTCAAGATACGCCAGAGGATCAACCAGTTCTAGATGATCCGTTGACAGTGCATTTAAATCCGCAGTTTCTTCTTCACTCGCAACCGCTTGGCGAATTTTCTTCTGCTCATCGCTCAACGACTGATCGCGTTTAAGATGGCGGGCCTCTACCTTCAATGGTGTAACCCCCGACATCTCTTGTGCAAACAAATCTTCGTCAGACATACCTACAAACTCTTCGACACCAACTCATAGACATCTTTAGATAAACGTTCAGACTCACCAACCCGAGTTAGAGCACCTCGCATCAGCATCGCATGTTCTTCAACGAAATTTCGCCACTGACACAACGGCGCGATTAGACGAGCCGCGAGCTGCGGATTGGTTTGATCTACCTGAATAACGATATCGGCAAGATACTCATACCCCGAACCATCTTGTGCATGAAATATCTTGATATTTTCGGTGCTGAAAACACCCAGGACCGACCGCACCTTATTTGGGTTTTTAAAGTCAAAACACTCGCTTTCCGTTAGGCGAATCACGTCACTGAGATTGTCGCCCTTTCGGCCTTTTGCCTGCAATGACAGCCACATATTCATGACCAATGCATCGTCTTTCCACTGTTCGAAGAACGTCTCTAATTCTGAGTTAGAACCTGCGCGATACAGGACTGACAGCGCGGCGAACTGATCCGTCATATTATTAGCGGTTACGAACTGACGTCTCGCGTCTTTCAAATCACCCAGACGGGCAGTCATTGCAAGCGCAGTATTCCTTAGATCGCGTTTGCCGATTGACACTGCATCAACATGGTATTCTGTTTCGATCGAATGCTGAGAAATTAACGCCGCCAGTTCTGGCTCGAGCGACTCCGCCAGTAACTGGCTTACGCGGTCAATCGCCCCAGCAATTACAATCGGGGCCAATTCACTGCCTTGTAACAGTAATGAAGTACTTGGAAGCTTTAGGACCTGAGCCTTAAACGCCGCTTCCAAACTCTCATCGGACAGCAGAGCTTTTAACGAATCAATGAACTGACCATTGAGCTGTTCGAGCTGCCCCTCTGAGGCTTGTTTAATATATTCCAAATAGAATTTCTGACAGTTATCCCAGCGATTAAATGCATCGCTGTCTCGCGCTATGGTGGCGAATCTCTCATCGTCGGGCTGATTAAAATCAACCACGACAGGAGCGCTAAACCCTCGGAACACACTGGCAACCGGTTTTTCGTTGTAAGGCCCCAGCTGAAGCACGGCTTCGCGCTCAGTGAGCTCATAAACCCACTCTGTATTATCGGCCGTCTCAACACCTGCATGACTTATCGGAAGCATGCCAGCCTCACCCAGAACCGCTAATTGGATTGGGATATGATGAGGTTGATGGCCATCACGGAGTTTTTGTTTGAAAATCAACTGGAGATGGGTGCCATCCCACGTCTCGGTTATCTCGACATGCGGGGTGCCCGACTGGCTATACCAGTTCATGAATTGGCTAAAATCTCGGCCCGAGACCTCAGACATTGCGGCGATGAAATCTTCAATGGTCGCCGCCTGACCGTCGTGGCGATCGAAGTACAAATCACTGCCCTTGCGAAATAATTCTTCACCCAGCAGGGTATGAATCATCCGAACGACTTCTGCACCTTTTTCATAAACGGTTAAGGTATAAAAGTTCGAAATTTCAATGTATGACGCGGGTCTAACTGGGTGAGATAATGGGCCAGCGTCTTCCGAAAATTGCTTTGAGCGAAGCAACGACACGTCTTCAATACGCTTAACAACCGATGAGCCCATATCCGACGAAAACTGCGAATCGCGAAATACGGTAAAGCCCTCTTTAAGACTTAACTGGAACCAATCGCGGCAGGT
>JABXIR010000130.1 GCA_013372965.1 Gammaproteobacteria bacterium | reverse complement strand
TTCGAGCATCCATTCGGGCTCGTCTTTCATGGCGGAGATGCGACGAATGATGTCGTCGTTCAAGCCAGGCTCGAAGGTGTCGGCTTCGATGTCGGTGACGAAGCCGGCTTCATATTCTCTCGCGATGGCGTTATCAATCTGTTCAGACATGATGTGTGTTTACCTCGTTGAACGCGGCGATCGCGTTCGAATTTCGTTACAAGCTGGTGAGAGGAATCTTCTCGCCTGCTAGTCCAGTGTGCTGGAGTTGAGATACAGCGCGTATTTCTTGGCGGTCGAGCAGGCTTGCGAGTGTGATATCACGCAAAAACTCTCGAATCTGAGCGCTGAGATCCATCCAAAGATGGTGTGTTAAGCACATGTGCCCCTCGTTGCAGTTGCCCATGCCCTTACAGTTGGTTGCGTCGATCCGTTCATCGACGGCATCGACGATGTCGGCCACGCTGATCTCGTCGGCCTCGATAGCTAGGCGATAACCGCCACCTGGGCCACGTACGCTAGACACAAGACCGTTTTTACGGAGCTTCGAAAACAATTGCTCCAAGTAAGAAAGAGAGATTTCCTGGCGCGACGAGATATCCGCAAGGCTAATGGTTCCGCCTTGTTGATTGATCGCTAAATCGAGCATTGCCGTTACGGCGTAACGCCCCTTCGTTGTGAGTCTCATTGCACTACCTCGTTATTAGGCAGGCATTATAAAAAACCTACTAATACAGTCAAGTATTAGACCTAAGGAGTTGTACGTGTCGCAACTTTAGAGACCCTTAAAAGTGTACCCAAGACAATCAACGAGAGAACAATGGTCGGGCCTGAGGGAAGGTCGAGCCCAAGTGAACTCAGGAGCCCAATGGTGTAGCCCAAAATACCCACAAGCCCTGCTAATAGGAGCTGAGTACGGGGGGCTTTAGTGACTGAGTTGGCCGCAAGCGCTGGCACGATCAACGTTGCAAATACGAGGTATACACCGATGATCTGCACCGAAAGTGTGATCGCAATTGCGAAAATAGGGTAGAACCAACGCGATTGGAGTAATGCCGGTTTTACAGCGAGCAAGGCGACTAATGCTGCGCTAATACCTGCGGGGATCCAGAGTGTTGACCAGTCTGTCCACAATATTTGCCCCGAGAGAACCGAATGCAGAAGCTCCTGTCCATGAGGGGAGGCTGCGACAAGCATGCTTCCTGCGGCCGCCGACCCAATGTAAATTACGCCAATAAACGCTTCAAGCTGTGCTTTGATTCTCTGCTCGAGTAGAGCGATCAACAACGCTCCTGCGATTGCAAACGCGAGCGGGATAAACCACTCAAGCCAGGAGTGCTCATGAATGAACAGCGCAACCAGCATTGCACCTATCGCCGCGATTTGAGCGATCGCAAGATCGATAAATATAATGCCGCGTTTCAGTACCTGTTGGCCAAGCGGCAGATGTGTCGCCATAACCACGATACCCGCGACCAGCGCCGGTGCAATGATGAGAAGCTGTTCAGTGAGTTCCATTCGCAAGGTGCTCTAAGGTTGACAGTATGGATTCGTAAAGCTCAGTGATCGATTGATTTTCGTGAACGGTATAGCTTAACTCAACCGAAGGAATATTGGTCCGATCACTAAGCCACGAAGCGCCCCGGCCGTCCTGATAGGGAGTGTAGACGATGGCTAAGGGCTGATGCGTCTCGACAGTTTCGATCAGTGACGCGAGATGCCCAGGTGTCGGCGCCGAACCAGGAACCGGCTCTAGATCGCCAACCTGCTCCGCACCGATAAATTCATAAAGGTAGCGAAAGCTTGTGTGGTAGCCGATGAACTTCGTGCCGTTGAATCTATCGATACGACTTTGGTTCGCGTCTATCCAGGCGTTTAATTCGGTTTCGAATTTGGCGGCATTATCCAAGTAGGTAGTGCGATTTTCGGGTTCGATTTCCGACAACACTTGTCCAATGTGTTGAGCCATTAATATCACCCGCGAAGGTGATAGATGTATATGTGGATTACCCGCTGCGTGCACATCGCCGTCGGCTCGCGTAACGGACTCGCGTTTATCAAGCAACTCAACCACATCGGATGCGTAAATCATGGTTCTCTGACCGTCGCGAAGCTTTGGGTTGTTGCCTCGTAGTTGAAGCATTGGGAGCCATCCGATTTCTAACTCGGCGCCGGCGCAAATGCCAATGTCGGCTCGGCGGTAACGATTGATTAGGCTCGGCCGGGCTTGAACATGATGAGGGTCTTGTTGATGGGTTGTCGCGGTGAAGATCTGAGCATCGGGTGCAATTGCTTTCGCAATCGCCCCGTACTCAGGTTCGCATGCAAAGACGGTTAGCGCACTAACCGTCTGAGCAAAGCTTCCAAACGCGATAATGGTCAGTAGGTTAGAAAGCGTGCGCACCGTGATCTCCCAAGGCAGTGTTGAACGAAATACCAACCACGTTGGTGGTCTCTTGCTCATCCATCGTTAGTTGTTGTCGAGTGGCGTACAGTCGAATATTACTAAAGTGCGATGGGTGCCAAGTCAGCGCAAGCTGAGTCTCTTTAACAGTTACGTTATCGTACTCAGCCTCAAACTGGCCGCTAGGATCCATGTCGAATTCATGGAACTCATACCCGTCGAATTCACTGTACATTGCGCCGACGCTCCAAGTGCCACTGAAGCGGTAAGCGGCTGATACGTACCAGCCTGTGTTATCACCCGGTGCGGTGAACTCTTCGTAGGCATCCGATCCGTTAATGTACTCAGCTGCGAGTGTCAGGCTTTGGTACTTGTAGTTGCCGTTGGGTGCCCATTTGTAAGTTGCGTCGACGATATACATACGTTCCGCGCCGAAAGCCGCGCCATGTGCGTGGTCATGCTCAGTATCGTGATCATGAACTGGCGGAATCGCGCCAGGCACCGGCGGTTCAAGGTGTTGAACACCCAGTTCGTTGTTGAGCGCGGACACGCCAAACTGCCAGCTGTGGTCAGTGCCGATATCACCACCGAGCTCCAAGCCCACTGTGTAAACACTGATATTGGTATCATGACCGTGTTCATCGTCATGGCCATCATCGTGTTCTTCGTGACCCATATCGGCCTCGAGGTTACTGCCCGACATGGCTTCGGTGAACACGTTTACGTAAAACGGCGTTGGCGCGACCCAATTCACACGGATACCATCATCGTAGTAGTGTGAACCGAGTAAGTTTCGGTAGACAACAGGGCGTTCAGCGAACGTGTCGCTGTGTAAGTGCTGATTATTCAAGTACCCAATGTCTGAAAGGAATCGACCGCCGCGTACACCGATGCCATAGGGTAGGGCAGTGGTCTGAATGAACGCCTCTTCGACCTCGAGTTCAATATCGCCTTCATGGCTCGCGATGATCGTCGTCAGCTTGCCATAAAAGTTGTCATCAACTGGCGCTGAGAGCACCAGTTCGTTATGACCGATGTTGAATCCCTCGCTGCGTAGACCGCCTTCAATGTGTTCATTTTGATAATAGCCGTCCAAAACGGCTGAGATGTTTAGATCTGTTTGAGCAAATACTGTAACGGGTGCAAACGCAGCGACCATAGCTGCGCGAGTGAACTGCTTCTTCATGGAAACCTCAAAGATAAAAAATAGTTAAGTTTTGTGTGTGTTGAAAAACTTAAACTGAGGGTGGCGCTCGAGGTTTTGCTTGACTGAAGGTTTCGCGCTTGGGCGCTGTTCTTGAGAACGAAAAGTCAAAGAGGTCGCTGACTGCCTCAGCAAGAACGACCTCGATTGAATTGACGATGGCTTTTGTGTGCTTACCGATCAGGTAGGTGACACAGGCTTCATCGTGGATATGAGTGGTATGGTCCGCGGAATGATAAGACACCAGCAACTGAGCACTGAGCACAAAGCCAAGTACTAAATACAGAAGGGTGTTGCGTCTTGGACTATGGCGCATCAATCGTCATTCCAAATGTCGGTGTTCTCGCGACTTTAACCGATTTGACCTCAAAATTAAAGTACCCGATTCGAGGTGAAGTCGAATCGGGTTGCGGCGTCAGTTGTTGGGGGGAACTGATGCTTATGCGGTCGTTTTACCCATCTTCCAGTTGATGGCGTAGGCGATACCTACGGCAAGCGGGATCAAACCGATATAGCGAGCAGCGATTAAGTCACCGTAGACGAAACCAATCACAATGGTAGAGATGCCGATAGCGCCGAACACAAGAGCAGAGCGAAGGTCATCGTTAGTGTTGCGTGGCTTTTTCATGAAGCTCTCAATGGTGTCTGGAGAAAGCTGTTGGCCTTTTTCAATGGCGAGTCGAACCGTCTCTTGAATCGCAAGGCGAGCGGTGGTTCTCGATTTAATGTAGTAGGCAATGACCATCGCTGGTGCGACAAAGATTCCGAAAATTGCTAATAGTTCTGTCATGGGTCTCTCCTTTAAATGACGATATTTGTTGTCTTCGTTACTTAGTTAGACCCCTGTCATGCAGAAACGGATGCAGTGTAATTAATTTTTATTGTTTAAAGATTCAAACAGTTCGACTAATTGATCTTCGTAGCGACGCCATTTTTGCTCTGATTGACGATTGATCGCCTGCCGAACGTTCTCGCTGGTGGGTGAATACACAGCGGAACGGTTTTTTTCGGGT
>JABXIR010000112.1 GCA_013372965.1 Gammaproteobacteria bacterium | reverse complement strand
ATCGCTAGAAGCACGCCTCGGAAACGACGAATATCACGCGTTGATTTGATCGCTACCGCCACCACATTCCAGTTCCATTTTGCCGGCCGCTCTCTGAATGGCGGTGCGGGCGGTACTTTGCGACCGTAAAACGCGCCAACAACCGCAACCAATACAATTAAACCAGCCAAATAGGGAAGCAAATCGACCTGAGCCGACATCAGCCCGCCGATCAAGGTGCCGGCAAGAATCGCGACAAAGGTGCCCATTTGCACCATGGCATTTCCGCCAACCACTTCCGATGGGTGAAGGTGCTGGGGCAGAATTGAATATTTAGCTGGCGCGAAGAACGCCGACTGCAAACCGAAGCCTGCCAAAACGATCAGCATCCATTCAATATTGTGAGTCAATAATGCAGGTACCGCACATAGCGCGAGCAGCAACTCGGTAAACTTCAGGCGGCGGATAATGGTTGCCTTATCGAGTGCATCGGCCATCTGACCTGCGACCATTGCGAAGATAAAAAACGGCAGAATAAACAAGCCTGAGGCGATATTGTTAATCACCGATATTTCTTGTAGCGATCGTGTACCGCCGTATGCAACGATGATGAGCAGCGCATTTTTAAATAGGTTGTCGTTAAACGCACCCAAAAACTGAGCCATAAAATACGGTTTAAATCGCCGTGATTTTAAAAGTTCAAACTGCGATTTTTGATTCACTGCGAGTTTCCTGCTTCTAACTTATCGTTTTATTGATTATTCTGATCCGATGATCACGCTAAAAAAATATCCAAATCGACGTATCTACGACACATCCATCAGTGAGTTTATCACGCTCGACGATGTGCGCGAGATGTTGATTACTGAGGAAGCCTTCATCGTTGTAGATTCTCGAAGCGGCAAAGACCTCACTCGACATACTTTGTTGCAAATTTTGTTCGATATCGAACAAGACGCGGAACTCGGCTTACTGAATCAACGCGTTATCGCGAGCCTGATCAAAATGCACTCACAACCCGATAAATCAAAATTAGCGTCCGTCTTAGAACAACTCATAGCCTCTAGCCATCACTAGTTTACGATAAAACTCATTCAGATATAATTCGTCCCGAAATTACTGAGTACTTGATGATTTGTTCTATGAGTTACCAACCAAGCTTTCCTGTGCTGCGCGGTTTACTGAGTATGCTGTGTGGCGTCATAAACACCGTTTTCTGGTGTGTGCCTCTTTTCGCGGTAACCGCGTTGCGAATTATTCCCATTGCGCCTTGGCAACGTCTGTGTACAGCCGCCGCGACACAGATTGCGATGTGTTGGATTGACGTCAACCGACTCTGGCTAAAAGCACTTCAGCCGAAACAATGGCACACACAGGTCGATTCAAGCCTATCGATGGAACGATGGTATCTGGTCACAGCAAATCATCAGAGCTGGGCCGATATTCTCATTGTTCAAACCTTATTAAATCGAAAAATACCCTTGCTAAAGTTCTTCCTGAAGCAGCAGCTAATCTGGGTTCCAATCCTAGGACTTTGTTGGTGGGCACTCGATTTTCCTTTCATGAAACGTTACTCCAAAGACTACCTTAAGGCGAATCCATCCAAGAAAGGTAAAGATTTAGAAGCCACTAGAAAGGCCTGTGAGAAGTTTCAGCACCTTCCGACCTCGGTGTTTAACTTCATGGAGGGAACACGTTTCACTCCCGAGAAACATGCTCAAAAATCCAGTCCGTTCACCCACCTTTTGCCGCCTAAAGCCGGCGGCGTAGGCTTCGTACTCGGTTCGATGGGCTCGCTGTTAGAACAACTGGTGGATGTCACCATTGTATACCCCGACGGGCGACCCACGTTTTGGCAATTCTTGTGCGGCTATAGTGCAAACGTCGAAATCGATATCGCAGTTCGAGATATTCCAGAGCACCTGAAGACCGGAAACTACCTTACAGACGACACCTTCAGGGAAGCAGTACAGCAGTGGGTGAACGAGCTATGGTTACAGAAGGACGCACAGTTTGGCGCCCTTTTGGAGAAAGCTCAGCAAGAGTGACGCCCTCACTGAGTAATCACATCGACTTCTAAACGCACGGTAAGACCCGGAGCAGACGTGCGTACCGCGTTGATCACCTGAATACGTTCCGCTGGCACGCTTAAGTCGTTAATCAAGGTTTCACGAACACGCTGAGCTCTGGCATCGGCTAGCTCGGTTAGCGCCACCTGTAAGTCGTCGCTGCGCTGAACAATCAACTCGACCGCGCGAGCCGTTTTGCTGGCATCGTCGATATTTTCGAGACTCTCGGACAGCGACCCTGCAGACAAGCCCGTTAGGTCCTCATAGGCTTGGGCAATCGAAACACTCCCCTGCTCCGCCTCAACAATTTCAGGTGCAAGCACTCGGCTATCTAGGATGGAGTGACTGGTAGGAGTAATGCGCAGAATTAGCTCAGATTTCGATTCGAGCGCGCCCGCTAACGCGGTCAAACGCGAGATCGTTTCCTCACTTAGCTCACTGCTCCCTGGCGCAAATTCAATGAGGTCGAGATCACTGCGACCGACAATGGCACCTAACATTGAAAGCGGTGAGGTGACCGCACTGAAAATGGCTTGAGTAAACACCTCGGCGGTTAAACCAACGACGTTGAAATTCGGATCGTCTAGACTGCCGGAGACGGGCAAGTCGAGGGACATATCACCATTAAGGTCTGATAGCAGACTCACGGCGAGAGGCAGCGGGATGGTATCTTCGTTTCGAACCTGAGCTCCAACTTTAACTTGTTGGGCTAGGATCGAGTTGTCGACGGATAACTGACGCTGACTGAGTTCGAAATGACCATCGAGATTAAAGGTTCCACTGGCCATCTCGTAGCCGGTAAACGCGGCGACGTAGCCCGACACATTGGCCATCGGCAAGCCAGAAACCGAATAATCGGCGGTCATCACAGTGTCGAGTGTCTCCAAATCGAACTCCGACGTTCCTGCTCGGCCAAAGTTAATGCGAGCCGATGCTCGGTCTAGCCCCTTCGATGAATCAAAATTTGCAACATCCACTGAATCGATCAAAATGTCCATCGCGAAAGGCGTCGTTAATGAACGATCGCTAAAGGTAAATACGCCGTCGCGCACAGCCATTTCAGTCACACTGAATCTAAATTCTTGACCAATTTCCTTAGCCTGTTCGCCACGCGCTTCGAGCTCTTCGCGACTGACTCTCGCTAAATCGAGAAGACTGAACTTCCCTTCGGGTGAAATCGATAGCACGAGTCGAGATTGGTCGAGCAATACCGAGTTCGCCCCGATGCGCCCCTCTCTCAAACTGAAGTCAATTCCGCTAAGATCCAGTGTTTCGTGCCCGGCAATTAACGAGTCGTCGCGTCGATCGATCATTTCTAGATCTACGACCGATGCGGTGCCGAGAAATCCTACTTCAGGATCATCAAACTGATTGAGATCCATTGCAACATTACCATTGACACTTAAGTCGCCGCTCCGAATTTCGACCCAGGTGCTCTTGTCGATGTATGGCTGTAGCAGCGACAAGTCGAATTCACTAACACTGATATCCAAATCTGCGTTTAGAGGACTTATGGAGAAAGCCCCTGAAACGGCTACCATTCCGCCGTTCGGAGTTTCCGTTTGCAGACTTAAGGACGCGTTATTCTCGTTGGTCGTAGAAAACTCAGACATCTCCAACGTCATTGGACCCAAACTAAGCGCCACAGGGCGCTCCTGAGAGACATCATTAAAGTTCAAAACATAATCTTTTAAATAGAATTGCTCTACCCTGATGGCCCAAGGTGATTCAGTCGTGCTCGTTTCCTCTGTCGCGTCATTTTGGTCACCGGTCGTTTCTGCCAGTATGTCATTAACGAGAATTTCTAGGTCGATTAAGCCGTCTCTGTCGCGCCAAATAGACGACTCGATCGTCTCCAAGTGAAGGTTTCTTAGCGTAACGACGCTACTCTCTAGGTCGATAATAAGGTCTTCTAAATCAAGTTGCTCGAGATCAATCAGACGCTCAGATTGCCGTTCATCGTTTAGATCGTCGAAACTGACGGCAAACTCCTGAAGCCGAATATGAAGCACGTCGACATACCAAGCATTTCCGCCAGCAGCGTTCGGATCATCTTGCACGAATTCCGCATCGCTCACTGAGAACTGCTGAAGGATATCCGATATCAACTGAGCCAAATTATGGCTGCCGTCCGCTCGCGTGATATCGATGTCCGTACCGTCAAGCTCGATATAGTCGACAATCACTCGGTTATTGAGCAATTCCAACACATCGATATCGATTTCGACGCTCGCGCCTTCGAGCAAGGGCGCTTCACCGCGGCGAGCGATCCTCAGTTTTTCGACCGTTACGGCGGTATCGAACCAGTGCACATCGACATT
>JABXIR010000039.1 GCA_013372965.1 Gammaproteobacteria bacterium | reverse complement strand
TAATCGCACGTTTTTGTGGGACTGGGGCGATATCAGGTTCAATTGTTGGTGACCTCAAACATAGCCGGTCTAAGTAAGTGTTGGAGACCTAGACGAGTCACTATCATAGATTTTGAACGGGTTTGTTCGTTAAAACCCTACACTCGTTATTGCAACGTTAGGCCTTAATGTCGAGTAGCTAACAGAAGACATTGGCATCGGCTAGCCATTTTGCAAAACGGGTGTTAGCTTAATGAAAGAAGTTTGCGCTTGGTTAGGGTACTGGCGAGACGAGCAGGCTTTTGATTAGCTACTCGCTTAATGAAAATGGGGTTGGTAAACGTGTTTAGAGCTTTCCGAAAGGCGCGGCAAGTTGCATTGTCCGAAGCAAGGTACATGCAATTCTCGCGCTATGCGCTTGGCGAAATTTTTCTCGTTGTGATTGGTATTTTAATTGCCCTACAAATCAACAATTGGAACGAAGAGCGTAAAGATCAAAATCAAATCACTCAGTACGCACACGCTTTAATCAGCGACCTCGAAGCCGATCTTGAAATGCTTGATGTGGTTCTGCGAACAGCTCAAACGGTAGTCGACAGTGCCAACGACCTAGAACACTACATGTGGCGGCGTGACGTCGATGACGTCGATAACGTAAGGCTCGTCTATCACACGACTTTTGTTAACTACAGACCGTATTCTTGGAACCTTTCTGCCTTGAATCAGATACTCAATTCTGGAGCGATGCGTAAAATACGAAACGAAGAGTTGGTCCGGCTAATCTCTGAATATCATACGGTCTCGAGACATTTAGATAACGATTATTTATTGGATGTTCAGAAGAGCCATAGCGCCGAACTGCTGGCGAATGAAATCGTCGATACGAACCTTCAGGATATCGTCTTACCTCGTTGGGGTGCCCCCTACGGTTATCCTCCAGAGGGACTTGTGAGGGACAGCTCAGCAAGCGAGCCCACGTTGTTGATAAACGACCAGGCTAAGCTAGGCCAGCTCGTTAATACGTTTTCATCACTAGGCGGACAGATCGAAGTTCGAGTAGAGCGTGAGTTGCCCGAACACATCGCACGAGCGGAGCGACTCATTGAACTTTTAGAGGCTGAGTATCCGCGGTAAGTTTTAACGATTACTGCGGCAGATCACACGGTATTGCGCTGGCAATCGTCATTGACTGATAAGGAATTAAACTGTGAAAGAATTATTGCAGAGAAAAAATGCGTTCATGTGGTTGGTCGTTTTTACGTTGTTGTTCTTGTTAGTCCCCTTTGTGGCAATGCAAATCACAACACAAGTCATGTGGTCAGGCTTCGACTTTCTCGTGATGGGCGCGTTGTTATTGATCGTAGGTAGTCTGTTAATTCTTATCGCAAGAAACCTATCGTTAGGTGCGTTTCGCTGGTTATCTATTATTATTCTAATAACTGCCGTTTACGTCTGGGTTGAGCTTGCAGTGGGGTTGTTCTTTTCATTAGGCAACTAACGTCGCGGGCACATCCTATGGATGCCTCCAGTGATTAACCGCAAGATCGCGACTTTAGATCACCCACAACCGCACTAGATTGGCAGTACGCTTATCGAGCTTTGGTGTAGCGTCACGATATAAAATCAGGTGTTCTCTGTAACTTTTTCGGAGGTGTTCGCGCATGAAACGACTGGGTTGTACTCTTATTTGTTTGCTGCTTATTGCTGCCCCCGCAATGGCATGCCCTGACGGTACTTGGCCACGTAATCAGAGCAATCTCCGAGGTGGAGGTTTGTCCACATTGGAAGGCGGTGGAATGTCTACGTTACGCGGCGGTGGCGCGTCAACCTTGCAAGGTGGTGGTATGTCGACCTTGCGTGGAGGCGGTTTATCAACACTTTCCGGTGGTGGCTTGTCGGCCCTGAGAGGCGGCGGTCTCTCACGATTGGAAGGTGGCGGCTTATCGACTCTAAGAGGAGGCGGCTTGTCTAAGTTGCAAGGCGGCGGGCTCTCACGTCTGAGGGGTGGTGGCTTATCGCGAACGAATGATGGCGATGAAACCTATTGCAGTAATATTCCGCCGTGGCCTGTGTTTGTCGAGTACCTTGAGAACCATGGGTTCGAAGACGAGGCTGAAACGATTCGCAAGGCGTTTGCAGACGCAGGGCTAGAACTTGAATAAAATCGCGCGTTGGTCGTTGCCGCGATACAGTTCGGATTGACATTGTCGTGTTATCCAAACCTTATTCACTCACGTCCTCAACTTCGCGTTTAAATACCAGAGGCGTCATGCCATTTTCAATAAGTGTTCGGCGCGCTTCATCCATGGTGCCGTAGCGAGAGTAGGGGCCCACCATTATACGGTGCCAATCACGACCCTGGCTGTCTTGAACCGTTCGGATGCTAACCGACAGGCCTTTAAGCAGAAGTTCTGCTCGTGCACGCTCGGCATCGGTTTCACTGCGAAAAGACGCCGCTTGGAGATGGTATTCGAAATCTTGAGGTCCAGCGTTTTGACGGGCTACCTCTACGTCGACGACAACTTCGTCAGTGGGCAGTGAATCGTAAAAATCGTACTCGATTTCAACCACCGTTGGTTCGTTGACTTCATCAGGGGTCGATTGTTCAACTTCCACGGTTTCGGGTGTGGTTGATGTGTCGGATTCGCCTTGCACTGGCGATGGCAGCTTACTCAGCCAAACGACACCCGCGAGTAAACCCACGCAGGCGATCAGCCCGCCAACAATACGCGCTTTGGGTATAGAGCTGTTCGATTTTTTGCGTTGCGCGCCGCGGCGTGAATTCTTCTTTTTTGCGCCAGCCATTGCCACATTCCAGTACTGCGAGATTGAAGGTTTAGCATATCGGTATTCGGGACGATTGTTAAGCAACGAATCGTCCCGCGTGATGAAGTTTTACATTTGCTCGGGTGCTGAAACGCCCAACAGGTCAAGACCGTTTTTAACAACCTGTCGAACGGCGGAGCTCAGTGCCAAACGAGCGTTACGCACATCGGCATCTTCGACCAACGTTTTGTGAGCGTTGTAATAGGTGTGGTACTCAGCTGCAAGCTCACGGAGGTAATTTGCGATCATGTGCGGCTCTAGGCGTTTCGCTGCGTTGCGAACGACTTCTGGGTACTGGGACAAGCGCTTCATTAGCTCGTTTTCAGCCACTTCAGTGAGTGGGTCGAGCTTACTAAGCGCTGCGTCTTGATTCCACTCGTAGCCTTGCTCTTGAGCTTTACGGAAAACGGCGCAGCATCGTGCGTGAGCGTACTGAATGTAGTAAACCGGATTGTCGTTTGATTGCGCCTTTGCAAGGTCGATGTCGAAGGTGAGCTGGCTAGTCGCCGAGCGAGCTGCTAGGAAATAGCGTGTCGCATCGCGGCCGACTTCCTCAACCAAGTCGCTGACCGTGACGTAGCTACCCGCCCGCTTAGAGAGCTTGACTTCTTCGCCACCGCGCATGACGGTGACCATTTGGTGGAGCACGTACTCAGGCCATCCTTTAGGGATGCCTTTGTCGAGTGCTTGAAGGCCAGCACGAACACGCGTGATGGTCGAGTGGTGGTCTGCGCCTTGTTCGTTGACGACGCGCTTAAAACCACGTTGCCACTTGTCTAGGTGGTATGCAACGTCCGGCACGAAGTAGGTGTAGCCGCCTTCTTTTTTACGCATCACACGATCTTTGTCGTCGCCGAAGTCGGTCGTGCGAAGCCATAGCGCACCGCCATCTTCATAGGTATAGCCGCTGTTGATCAGTGTTTCGACTGTTTCCTCAACTTTACCCGTTTCGTACAGTGAGCTTTCGAGGTAGTAGTTGTCGAAGTTTACGCCAAACGCTTTGAGGTCATGATCTTGCTCTCGGCGTAAGTACGCCACGGCAAATTCCTGTATGGCATCGAGATTGTCAGGATCTTTAGCGCCTGTGACATGTTTGTCGGCCGCGTCAACCGCCTCACCGTTGAGGTAAGCTTCTGCAACGTCAATGATGTATTGACCTTGATAGCCATCGGCTGGCCAGGAATCGTCTTCAGGGCCCAGGCCTTTCGCACGAGCTTGTACACTGAGCGCCAAGTTGGTGATTTGTTGACCCGCGTCATTGTAGTAAAACTCTGCAGTAACCTCGTGGCCAGAGGCTTTTAACAGTCGACATAAGCAGTCGCCAATGGCGGCACCGCGACCATGGCCAACGTGTAGTGGACCGGTTGGGTTCGCCGACACAAATTCGACTTGGACTTTCTCGCCGTTGGCGTCGTTATTTAAACCAAAGCAGTCTCCCGCGGATAACACCTCTTTGATGATCGATTGAGCCGAGTCTGCGCTTAAAAAGAAGTTGAGGAAGCCAGGGCCTGCGATCTCGACTTTGTCGACGCTCGTGGATTCGGGCAGGTGATCGATGATCATCTGGGCGACCGCGCGAGGGTTGCTCTTTGCGGGCTTGGCTAAGGTCATCGCTACGTTGGATGCGAAATCACCGTGAGCCTTATCTTTGGTGTGGTCGACGTTAAATCGAACCGTGGTGTCAGCGGGAATCATCTCGCTGCTTTTTAAAGAGTCAATGGCTTGGTTTAGTAGGTCGGTGATCAGTTGTTTCATGCTCTAGCTTCGTTGTAGGACTGTAAAGGCGCAATTATCGTTGTTATTCGAACAAGCCTCAAGTTTCCACGCGAAATAAATCAGGTTTTGTTCACTGATTTAGTTCATATCTCGAGGATCGATGTCGATTGATGCTCTCAATCCGGACTTCTGACGCACACTTCGTAACGCTTGATCAAGGTTGGCGGCAATAAACCGCAGGGTCTTCCGATCGGGATGCGTGATGAATAGTTGGCCGTGACAGCGCCCGCCACGAAACTCATGCGGTGCCGGCATAGGGCCGAAGACTTGAATACCATGGATGTTTTGGCGGTCGACATACTGTCGGAGTTGCCTTAACAGCGTATTCACCTCATTTTCGAATGGATGGTTAACGCGAATCAACAAAGAGGCTGAAAATGGCGGTAGCTTGAGTCGCGAGCGCTCTTCTATAAGTAGCTGACTGAACCGTTCGTAGTCATTGATTAGCAGCGGTTGCAACAGCGGGTGGTCGGGCACGGCGGTCTGCAATAACACCTTACCTTCGCTCTCGCGTCCTGCCCTCCCTATGACCTGAGTCAGCAGCTGACCCGTTCGCTCCGCACCTCGGAAGTCTGCGGAATGTAGGCCGGCATCAAGGTCGAGCACGACGACACAATCGAGACGAGCGAAATGATGACCCTTGGCCAGCATTTGTGTTCCAACGATAATGGCTGCGTCCGATGACTCGATCTTCTCAAGCTGCTGATTGAGTTTATTAGAACTGTTCGCCGTGTCGCGATCAACGCGAATAATGGGAACGTTCGGAAACAACTCGGTTAAGCGATCCTCGCAGCGTTCTGTGCCTTCGCCGATCCGTGTGATCTGCTGGCTGTGACAGCTGGGGCAACTGTAGAGTAAGTTTTGTTGATGGTCACAGGGATGGCAGCGAAGTAGTCTGTGTCGCTGGTGGACCGTGAGATGTCGATAGCAAAGAGGACAGTCGGCAATCCAGCCGCATTGGTCACACATAAGCGTGGGGGAATAACCACGACGGTTCAAAAACACCATTGCTTGACGATTATTGGCAACGGTTTCGGCAAGGGCTTCTAACGCTTCATGGGTAAAGCCAGTGTCTTTCGTCTTTGAGCGTGTATCGATGACTTCGACCGTCGGTAACTTCGCGCCAGTGGCTCGATGGTTTAAATCACATCGTTGGTATCGCCCAGTGTCAATGTTGTGGAGCGTCTCGAGTGACAGTGTGGCCGACCCTAATACGACTGGACAGTTGTGAATTTGTCCCCGCAATACGGCAAGGTCGCGCGCGCAGTATCGGAACGTATCTTGTTGTTTGTATGAACCGTCGTGCTCCTCGTCGACGATGATCAGGCCGAGGTTAGGCATGGAGCAGAGAATTGCAGAGCGGGTACCTATGACGATCTTTGCTCTTCCGTCGTGAGCGGCAACCCAGTCGATGGCCTTTTCTTTGTCGGCTCGAGCCGAATGCAAGACCGCCATTTCGACGTTAAATCGCGACTGAAAGCGCTGAAGTGTTTGAGGTGTAAGTGAAATCTCAGGAACTAGAATGAGCACTTGCCTTTGCTTGCTTAGGCTCGCCTCGATCGCGCGGAGGTAGACTTCAGTTTTACCCGAGCCGGTCACTCCGTTTAGTGCCGTCACCTTAAACTCGTCGGCATGAGTGATCAGTTCAATCGCGTGTTGCTGTTCGTCGTTCGGTTCTGGCGGTGTTTCATCGAGTAAGTTGGCGGGCCAGTAATCGTCGATGTCGGTTTCTTCAATTAACGCGAGCTCTACTAGGCGGTTGATGACTGAGCTGGATATTCCGCGGCTTCGGAACTGTGCCGAAGTTTTCGGTCCGTCTTCTAACAGCTCGAGTGCTTCAATTTGTTTGATGCCCCGTACATTGGCTTCGGCAAGTGTTCTAGCGAATGCTTTTGGTCGCAGCGCATTAAGAGGCAGTGATCCTCGAATGACCTTCGGAAGCGCCTGCTGGAGCACTTCACCGAGAGGGTAGAAATAGTAGCTCGACGCCTTCTCGATAAATGACCACCACATTGACTGATTCAGCGCTTCAAGGTCGATTACGCTCTGAATGTTTTTGAGAGTTTGTGTCGTATCTGGCAGCTCGACGTTGTCTGTGACGATACCATTAAGG
>JABXIR010000250.1 GCA_013372965.1 Gammaproteobacteria bacterium | reverse complement strand
CACCCATCCAGCCCCACAGCACGCTCGACACGGTCGTACTTTCAGGATTGCTTAAAATAACGGCAAAAGAGAACAAAATACCTGAAATCGCCGAGGCTTTAAGCGCAGTTTCTTGGTTGATTACACGAGGAATCAATGCAATACCAAGTGCGTAACCAATGAGCATAAACGCCATAGTGTAGGAGGTTAATGAGGTCGCATTCGCCACACCGAGATTAGACGCGAATAGTCCGATGGTGTCGCCTGCAATGACTTCGGCACCGACGTATACAAAGATCGTTACTGCGCCAAGGATAAGACCCGGGAACTGCATAATGGAAGTCTTACCTTCCGAACCCGATGCATCGCCTACAACATCGACTTCGTCGTCTTCCGCGGAAAGCTCCGGAAGCGGCGACATTTTGAGTAAGGCAGCAAGTACCAAGAAGGTGATCGCCAAGCCGATATACGGATTCACTAGACCATCGGCCAGCGCCTCAATAGTTTGCGCCTTTTCCGCATCTCCCAGCGCTGATAGTGATTGCGCAGAAATACCTTCGAAACCACTGAGCACAATTGCCGTGAACGCTAGCGGCGCAATGAATCCAGCACCTTTGTTGAGTAAGCCCATGAACATGATACGAACGGCTGCGCTTTCCGCTGGACCAACCTTAACAACGTAAGGGTTGGCTCCTGTTTGTAATAGCGTAAGACCCGTACCGATCACAAACTGAGCAAGCAGGAACAGAAGAAAGTCCTGAGACTGTGCCGCAGGAATGTACATTAAGAAGCCGATGACCAATGTGAATAAACCAATCGCCATGCCGTCCTTATAGCCGAATCGCTCAAGCACCATTGCCGAAGGCAATGCCATCGCTGTGTATGCAAAGTAGAACGCCGACGCCACCATGACCGCCTCGATCTCTGAAAGCTGACACACCATCTGAAGATATGGCACTAACGCACCATTGGCCCAGGTAATGAAACCGAAAATAAAGAACAGCGCACCGATGATGGCGATTGGACCGAGGTTACTCGCCTGACTGGCACTTGCCGTGTTGTTAATCTCTGAAGTCATACGACTCTCCCTATGAGTAAAGTAGGAGTGGACTTTCCTAAATACATCCCGCTTTTGTTATTGTTGTTGGT
Source organism: Gammaproteobacteria bacterium (assembly GCA_013372965.1). GTDB lineage: Bacteria > Pseudomonadota > Gammaproteobacteria > Pseudomonadales > DSM-25080 > Umboniibacter. Next base: position 7,430 of record JABXIR010000250.1, on the reverse strand, counting down.
ATATTGTCTGGCCATCAATGACCGTCGCTAACACCTGCGTGTTGTCTTCATTTAATTGTACCCAAGACGCCGCCGCCCCAACGCGCAAGCTTCCGAGCATTGCGGCGCCCACAAACTGCGCAGGATATTCCGACGCCATCGCAACCGCTTCCTCGAAGCTCAGACCTAGATCGTTTGATGCGTTATTGACAGCAGCCAACATATCGAGGTGCGACCCTGCTAGCTCGCCTGTTGTTGAGTTCAATCGATCGCCGCTACGGATGACCTTGCGTCCAAAGAATTCAAATTCACTGTCGTCAGTACCGATTAACGACATAGAGTCAGTCACTAACACTAACTTACCCTTCGGCTTACTTCGCAAGGCAACTTTTAAAGCACCTGAGCTGACGTGATGACGATCGACGATGATCCCGCACCAAGCGTCATCTGCGAGAAGCGCTGAACCCACGACACCCGGTTCACGAGAAGTAAACGGGCTCATCGCGTTAAAAAGATGCGTAAACCCTTTGGCACCGGCAGCTAAAGCAGCATTCGCTTGCTCGAAGGTCGCATTGGTATGCCCTAAGCAAACGATCACTTCTGCCCTAACCAATCTTTCGATATCGGCAAGTTCAACACACTCTGGTGCTAAGGTGACCATCTTAATACCAAGGTCTGTGCGCTCGTATACCGCCCACTCAGCGTCGCTAATTGGACGGATTTTACTCTCTTCGTGAGTGCCTTTTTTGGGAACCGATAAATGCGGCCCCTCAAAGTGAACACCCAAAATTCCGGGTTCCTTCGCCTCAACAGCCTGAGCAATGGCTTCTGCGGCGGCTGCGATGACTTCGGCGTCATCCGTAATCAGAGTAGGTAACATTGCAACGGTGCCGTAGGCCGCATGCGCCGCCATCATGGTTTTCAATCCATCACGGCTTGCTTCGAAGTTAAACAGCGCGCCACCGCCACCGTTTACTTGGGTATCAATAAATCCTGGAACGACATTTCCGCTCGAACACGCGTGTTCTTCGACGCAATCATACAAATCGACAATGAGGCCGTTAGAGACTTCGACCGTTACGTTGTTGTGCCACGTACGTCCATCAAAGAGCGATTTAAAGTGGAAGTGCTGGATCATACGGTTTTTGTAACTTTCTTAAGGCCTTTAGGCTCGTCTGGCGAAAAACCAAGACCGACCGCTACACCCGCGATATCCACATAAAAGCGTTGCAGTAACGTTAGGGGTGCAAGACGTTTGTGAATCGCGACGTTTGTCTGGTTTAACGTCAGCACGTTAGCACCACGAGAGGTCACTTCATCAATCTGTGAACGGTGGGCGTCTTCAGACTCATCGTTGACCGAAAGCGCTAAAATGGTAAGTTTTTGCTCTACGAGAGTGACAGGGCCATGAAGGAATTCAGCAGATGAGAACGACTCAGCATGAATCGAGCACACTTCTTTCAGCTTGAGTGCCACTTCTTTGGATACCGCAAACCCAAGTCCACGACCCAGCACTACGAGATTACGCTGATCTCTGAACTGTTCAACGGTTAACTGAGCAGGCTCGCAAAGCGTCGCCGACAACGCAGCGGGTAACTGGCTTAGACCACCGCGAAGATCGTCAGAGTCCGCCCACTCGGCAGCGATGTGCGCAAGAGCACTCAGCGTACACAAATAGCTCTTAGTCGCCGCAACCGATTTTTCTGGCCCAGCGCACAACGGGATAAACACATCCGCGATCTCTTTAATAGGCGCATCTTCATCGTTAACAAGCGCGACAACACGAGCACCCGAGCGCTTCGCCATTTCGGCCTGAGCGAGAATGTCCGGGCTGCGTCCACTTTGGGAAATCACAATAACGAGGTAGTTATCTAATTTAAGATTTTGACCGTAGATCGAAGCAATCGACGGAGCAGCCGCATACACAGGCACGCCCACTTCGATTTCCATAAGATATTTACCGTAAACACCCGCATGATCCGACGAACCTCGCCCGACAATCATAACGCCGACCGGCGGCTTCGCTCGCAAGTTTGCGCCTAACTGCTGAACCACTTCGGCATTACGATTTAACTGCTCTGCGATACGCAAAGGGGTTTCTCGAGCTTCTTGCTCCATTAGCGTGTTGGTCATAACGTACCTCGTATCGAACACCAGCGGTTCGGTTATAAAAATAGTAGTAGTACGTATTAAACTCTATTTTGCGCAAAATGACAACGTTGTCATTTATTAATTCGCGCCGAGATTCGATCAATGACCTGAGCCAGTCGCTGAACGGAGACTTCGTCGTAAGAGTCACTCAAGGCGCCCTTTAACTCCGCCGGCATATGAGCAAGCGGGTCGCCTTTAAACGCCCAGGCTTCAAACAGCTCACGCCACGCGTCTCTGTGTGCTTGAGTTCGCCCGGCGAGCGCCGCGCGCACTACGATCAGCGCCTCAATTGGATGAACATCATAGTTATTGGCAATCGTTCCGCCGTTCCAATAATTAATCAATACATTAACGGAGTCTAAGCTTTCCACCTCGTGCCACCAGAGCGCGGGTATAAAGATCGCATCACCCTCACCGAGCTCGACCTCCTGAGACAGAGCCTCTGCACGTGCGTAGTCGGGGTAGCGATCGTAATCCGGAGACCTTGGATCGACCATCGTAATCGGCGCACCACTCGGAGCATGCTCAAGTGGAGCAACGTAGAGATAAGGTGCGGCCGTCGGCGGAAACAACCGAAAACGTCGACGCCCTTTTGCCACAACGGCGATGTTATCTGCGTCGTCATAGTGAGCAACGGTCAGAGTGCGATTTCCAATCCAAACGCGGGGTACGACCTCTGGCCAGAAACTCCACTTGTAGTCTTGCCACTGTTGCTCGAGGTACTGGCTTAAAGGCGCAGTCTGCATAGCAATCGACAAACAATCCGACTCGCCTGATAGATACTCGAGTCGATCGAGAAACTTATTGAAGGGTAGGGTGTTTCTCTCGAAATTCGGCCGAAGCGTATCGCTTCGAAAGCCAACTCGACCCTTCCATTCCGAAGGGACCTCCACCACGGGGACGCGAGCATCTCCCAACGCTTTTGAGAGGGAATTTAGAATATCAAAAAAACCGGCGCCCAAAAGTGCGCCGGCTTCTCTTAAAACAAACGGCTGCTGAGCATTAACTGCATCAGTAAAAACCTGCAACGCGTTGTGCGATTGCCAGTTCGAGCCGTTGTACTCTTTCATCATTACTTCTTTGCTTCAGCCTTTAGATCGATCAAGTGCTGTAGCTGGCTTAACGAGTGAAGGTGCGCGAAGATTGCTGGGAAGTAGTTGCGCTTATGTAGCTCCAACACTTTCTCGTCGTCGAGCTCTTGCAGCTTTTGATCGTCAATACGGTATAGACCGTTGAGCGCGCGCTTGTCTTCACCGATTGACACTTGAACCTGTGCAGGCTGGATGAGCTCGTACTCGTCAAGCAGGCGAATCATCTCGCGAGTAATCATTTCTTGCTCAACGTAGTTCTTCAACACTTGCTGACTCGCTTCGGCACGCTTGCCGAGATTCCCCTCTGAATCGATTAACGACTCGCCTTCTTCTTCATTGATAAGCTCATTCGCCGTATCAACACACAAGACCATACGCTGATTCTCTTCGTCTCGTGCAACCGCAAAAGGGTAACGCTGAACATCCATTGGGATGTAGCGTGAGTTAATCTTGTCTTTGGTGAAAATTAAGTTCTCACCATCTTCAAAGCCACAAATACCAATGGCACGGAATTCGCCGCTGCTAGGATCTTTAACAAACATCAACGGAAAGTTTGCACCGGCAAAGCCAAATTCAAATGCCACAAGCGGCACGATATTTTGGTCGAGTAAGTGTGCGTGGCTGATCGCCGGCTTAATCTTTAGGTGGCTGTGAGCGCTCTTATCGAGCGGTGTGAATTGCTTAGTCATTGTTACATCCATTATTGTTTTTAAACAAAAACGCCGGGCTAAGCCCGGCGTTTCATTAGTTCCGTTTTAGCTTAGAAGCTGAAACGGCCACTGATTACGAAACGACGTCCGTTCTCGTAAACAGACATCAGACGATCTTCGTACTCACTGTACTGTACTACCTGCTCATTACCAAGGTTAAGCGCCTCAATATCAAGCTGGAAGTTGTCAGTAACGTACCAAGTGGCTGTCGCATCGATCTGGCCGTATGCGTCAGTGTTTAGATCGTTACCGTTCCAGTGAAGACCGTTGTAGAAATCTGAACGGTAGTTATACATCAAACGAGCACCAAAATCATCGTTTTCGTAGTAACCCATCAAGTTCGCAGTGTGCTCAGAAACACCTGGGATCTTGTCGTCCATCGCTGGGTCGTCAGCTGATACTGATGCGTATGCATAGTTCGCCTGAACACCAAAGCCACCGAAGTCGTGCTGAACGCTGAATTCCATACCAGTTGTAGTACCGCCGTCGCCGTTAACTTTCTGAGTGAAAGTCACAGGTACCATAGTCATGGACTGCTCATCATATACGTCCTTAACGTACGTGCTACCTACATTGTACGACTCCTGGTCGTTGTAGAAGAACGTTGCAGAGAACATTGAAGCATCACCGTAGTACCACTCGTACGATACATCGAACTTGTTCGCAAGGAACGGCTTGAGGCTTGGGTTACCCGCGTTACCCGTTGGGTTAGCAACGTTTAGCGCACCGTACGTTTCGTACGGAGAAAGATCTGCCCAGTTCTGACGAGCCATCACGCGCGAAGCGGCAACACGTACGACCATTTCGTCGCTCAAGTCGTAAATGAAGTTAGCGCTTGGCAAGATTTCGCTGTAGTCGTTTTCAACTTCAACCCAATCAAGCGTGGCTGGCTGTAACCAAGTACGGTCGATGGTGTGGAAACCCCAAGAGTCAGAGCTGAAGTTCCAACCACCTGACGTCTGATCAGTTGTAACGTAACGGAAACCTACGTTACCGCGGTAGTTAGCACCTTCGAAGTTCGCCTTCGCGTAGAGCGCCAGGGTGTCTTCTTCAACAGACCAGTTTTCAGCGAGTACACGTGAACGCGCATAGTCTGCAGGAACGCCATTAAGACCACCGAAAGCAATCTGCTCCATCACGTCACGATTTTGAGACAACTGATCCGTGATGTTACCACCTACTGGCGCATCAATATTTACGTTGCCTAGCGCATCTAGACCACATGCAGAAAGGTCTGGACACTCGTTAAAGATGTGCTGAAGGTATACGTTCCAACCGATGTCACCATGTACGCTTGCATCGTACGTGTCTGGACCGTGCCAGCTGTATGCAATACGGTCTTGCGTACGCTCGCCGTTACGAACTTTCGCACCGAACTCAACCGAGGTAAACACGCTGAAATCTACTGGTAGGTTGATATCAACCTGCGCGTAGTCTTCTGCATCTGTGGTTGGCTTCTCACCTCCCCAGATCCAGCCAGCGCCGTATGCTGCTGCATCTGTAGCAGCTGGCGTGATGCTCATGCTTGGATCGCGAAGATCGTATTCCCAGCTTGCGCCGGTCGTCGCGTATTCCCAAGACGTTTCGCGGTAAGTACCACCTTTCGCCTCAGTTGTACCGATTGCTGCATCAAGCTCGAACGCTGAGTGAGTGTATTCAACGTTAAGTGTGAACGACTCAGTCTCGGTTGAAGATACACGGTTGATGTAGTTAACACCGGTACGGCCATTGCCGTTGACTGAAGCAGCGACTGCAGAGTTGCTTGCGATCACGCCAGCTTCCATCTCAGCTTCGTTGTCACCAGTCCAAGCCAACCAGTTAGCGTTCATGTTGTCAGAATCAAGCTCTGAAGAAAGCGCATCAAGTGTAAATACAAGATCTTCGCTTGGCGCAAACTGAACAGACGCAAATACAGTTGTTAGCTCACGTTCCTGAACGAAACGCGGCGCACCCATAACAGTCGGAGTCATGATGCCGTTGCCGTTACCGTCAGACCAACCCAATACTTCGAAGCCTGAACGATCAACGGTGTTCTCTTGACGAGACACAGAAACAAGAGCACCGAAGTTCTCTGAATCGTTCTTCCAAGATACAAGTGCGTTCGCTGAAGGGTCGGTTTCGCCTGACTTCTGACCGTAGCCAGCAGAGATACCTAGATTAATTGTACCTGCTTCAAGGTCAAGCGGACGGCGAGTGTTAACGATTACAGTACCGCCAAGAGAACCTTCGTCAATGTTTGCCATCGATGCTTTGTGAACTTCAAGTGAAGAAACAAGCGTTGATGGAAGAAGCGTGTAGTTAAAGCTACGCGCTGGATTATCTAGGATGAACCAGTCTGCTGTCGCAACCGTCTGGCCATTAAGAAGCGTACGGTTGAAATCTGGACCCGCACCACGGATGGTGATTTTCTCACCTTCACCGAAGTCACGCGAGATTGATACACCAGGAAGACGTGAGAGAGACTCTGCTACGTTCTTATCCGGGAATTTACCAACGTCTTCCGACGAGATCGCATCTACGATCGTGTCTGAATCACGTTTTGTGTCCATTGCACTTTGCATCGATGCACGGATACCCGTTACGACGACTTCTTCTACTACTTCTTGCGCTACAACGTTAGACGCAGCTGCGCCCGTTGAGACAAGAATGGCGGCCTGAATAGATCGAGCCAAGAAATTACGCTTACTCATTGAGATTCCCCCAAAATGATCATTATCGTTATCTGCACAAGAACTTTGTGCACGCACGTTGCGTATTCGTGCTATTCCCCGTGTTGCCGACGAATACTTCACGCCATGACAACGGTGTCATTTCGTATACTAGATTACACCTACGGCAATGACAAGAAAAATTTGACAACGTTGTCATATTTTGTATTCATTACACTCATAGACCACGAGAAACCTAGGCCTTTAACCAGATTCACCACCGCCCATCGTTTTTTTGGACCACCGGTCGCGCATGTGTAAAAATACCTAGATAACATTAAAAAGTAATATAATTACATACGGGTTTAATTGAGTGAGCATAACGATTCGAGACATAGCCGCTAAAGCAGGCGTTTCCTTTAAGACGGTATCTCGTGTACTAAACAATGAGTCGTCCGTCCGCCAGGCGACAAAAGATAAAGTGATGTCGGTCGTCGAGGAATTGGGGTACCAGCCAAATAACGCCGCTCGAAACCTCGCTGGAAGCCACAACTACTCGATCGGTTATATCTATTCAAACCCCAACGCATACTATGTGATCGAATTTCAAGAAGGCTTACTGAAGAGCTGCCACGACAATGGGTTTGAACTCATTATTCACCCAGTCGCACCAAATCAATCTGACCTCAAAGGCGTTGTGGACCAACTGGTGAAGCGCTCACGAGTCGCAGGGCTCGTACTGACTCCGCCATTTTCCGAGGACGACGCGACCATCAAAATGCTTGAGAGCAAGGGAATTCCATTCGTTCGCGTTATCTCATCGCAAGCCCCAGAAACACCTGATCCACGCT